>JAUXXY010000174.1 GCA_030684735.1 Bacteroidales bacterium
CCGACGGTTTAAGATTGATCAGGAATTCAGGAAAAACAATATCCGTATTCCTTTCCCTCAACGAGATGTACATATTTTGCAAGGAAGAGAGTAATGCCTATAGCTTATGATTGCTGAGCTTATCTCTTAACGCTTTTTCTACTCTACGAAGGTGTTTATTATTCAGCGTACAAACAAGAACATCGAATGAATAAGTACCGTCATCTTCGCCCTGAAGTTTAATAACGGGAGGGTTCTTATAGTTGCACCAGGGCGAATTGGCAAGCTCAAACTTGATCCTTTCTTCAATTTCAGGCTTCGCAATTCGTTTATCAACTATCAAACGGATCATATTCTCTTCCATGCCTTCAAGGGTCGTCATTCCGGTTATTAATTCCCGGCTCAATCTTGAATATGGAATTTTGGTGGTTTGTCCATTTTCGGCAGTTAATTCAAGGTGAGTATGGCGTAGCGATTTGATTTGTCCCGAAATGCTTCCTATTCTGATATAGTCGTCCTTTTTAAAATCATGCTGCATCTTAAATAGGGCGCCGGCAATAATGTCCCTGAAAAAAAACCAGGCAATTAAACCAGCACTTATAAGCATCATACCTAACAAAAGGTAGGGATAAAAAATCCTGTCCTTATAAAAAAGACTGGCAGCCCAGAAAACAAAAACAACCCAAACAATAATTTCAGTCATTGGAAACAACTTACTCGCCTTGTCCCAATACGAATTCTTGCTGCCAACCCGATTTATTATAATTCTTAAGATTTTCAAAATCACCAACACTGCCAGGCCAGTAATCAATACAACTATTGTTTTCATGTTTCCATTAATTTTATTGATATCTGCTCAATATCATTGATCCAACGCAACAAATGCACGCAACATGAATGCTACCGTGATAGAGCCCAAAATACCTCCTGATATATTATTTTCAAACTTCATTCTCAGATTCACCTGCTGTAAATAAAGATCACACCAAACCTTTGCGTTTTAGCACCTTCCTGACGATTGGTTCTATGTAAGGATTGATCAGAAAAACCCTGTCCGAGCGCTCTTCAAGGATAGCTGTTTGCAACATTGAATTAATAATCTCATCAGTATCATGAGACTCAATGCCAAGAACCCTTTGCAACTTGCCGTACGACATCCGCTTGTGAAGTGCCAACTGCTGCAACACAACCAATTGGTCGTCATCCATATTTTCAATTGACTGGAGGTCAGTGTTTTTAGGGGCTTTGGTAAGAATAGATACCAAAGATGCCTTTTCGATATTGCACAACCATTGATACAGGACGGCACCCGGGTTCCCATTCGATTGGTCGAAATACTTGTTGAAAAGCTTGGCAAGTGCAATTTCAGAAATACTTTCCTCATTCCTTTTCTCCAACTTGAATTTTAATCCGCTTGACCGATGCCGGCACATAATCATTTCTTTTAATTCCTTTGAATTAAGTGGCCGGCAATGGATGATGCTGATGAAATGATTTTCAATTTTAAGCATTCCATTGATTAATTCATAAGTAAAAGGATTCATGTTGAAAATGAACAGGCATTTGTGCTCGAATTTGCCAATTAGGTCCATGATCATTTCAATGACCTCCAACCCTTCTTCCGATCTTTCCCACCAAAGTTCAAGGTCGTGAATAACCACAACAGAGCCGTATGGAAGGGCGTCAAATATTTCGTTGACTCCGGCCGATATCTTGGTAAACTTCTGTAGCTGCGCCATGAAGTCGTATAGAGAAACCGAACCACCCGGCATGGGGAAAATATGGTGTATTTTATCCTCCTTAAAACACTTCCTGGTGATATATCTGCATAAAGTTGTTTTTCCGGCATTGCGCTCACCCAACAACATGATACCTCCCTTTATACCAGCCCGAAAACGCTTGATTGCTTTGTCGAACTGTGCTTCTTCGATAGGCCTGCTTATCCAAAAATCATCCACAATACTCGATTTCCCGCTAAATAGGTTTTTGTAATAATGAGGCAGTGCCTTCAAAACTTCAGGCCTCGGGGCTACACTCTCAATTAGATCAAGGATTTTTTCATTTTTCGACGTAAGGCTATCAATAGAAAGTAATTGCCTGGCTAATAGAATACCCTCCGTTCTTGAATAGAGTAAGGCAGCTGATTGTCTTTGAATTAGCTTAGTGATGAACTGATAGGAAAGTTTGAATTTCGATTTAACTAATTTGCCTTGGTTGTCAATATCCAACATGGAATATTCTTCAACAATTTCAGTAATTTTATAGGATGACAATGTTTCAATAGTTTCCTCCAGCTTTTTACTCATCGCCGGTATTAACCCACGCTTAAGCTCATCTATTTTTTCTTCTTCTTTGGTGAGCTTTGCGATGGTTTCATCCTTGATTCGGTCAATTATTTTTATTCTGTCTTCTGTTTCAGGTGTTAAATTTTCAAGGTTAAACCGCGTCAGACTCAGGTAATCATTTAATATGTAGATGCTGCTTTTAAGAGATTCCATCGTTTTATCCAACAAATCGTTGACTGCTCCAATAAACTTTGTCTCAAGCACATAACCAGTAATTTTACGGATGGGAAAGGCAATAACTCTATCATTGTCTCTACTTCCCAAAATGTTCATGGTGTCGGGAAATTCGGCCAGTGTAAGTATTTCAGGTAATTCAATTTCAAGCTTTCTCAATGCCGCAGTGATGGTCTCGAATCCGGAAACAAAACTGAAATACTCTTCTACCGATGAAATTGATAGTTTCAGCCCCTGGGTTTCAGATAAATCCATACCAACTTGGCTAAGAATACTTTTCACCTCGGCCAACTTCTTCAGCAGGCCAATTTCAATTTCCTGATTAAACCCGATCTCAAATTCGTTGATCTTGTCTTTTATCCTGTTTTTATATGATTGCATTAACACATCGAGGTAAATCTTATTAAAAAACAGCAAAAAATCGTTATGCCACAACTCGCTAAAATTGAAAATTTTCTTTAGGGCAGATTTATCTGATTTTCTGCGTTTTAGCCTTTTTGAAATAATCCGGTTGATATTGATTCTTCCGAGATCATTAATCATTAGCTGAAGGTTTTTTCTGTGTTCAACCAACAGCCTGTTTCGGGTAAGCTCTTCCAAATCAGATAACTTCGATTCGATATCCGTAATTTTCGTAGTGAAAGAATTTTCAATTTCTCGAATTTCTTCTTCTGAAACTTTTTTATCATTTATCTTTCTTTCAATTACTCCAAACTGCTCATCAAATGACATGATCAAAGGTCTTATCTGCGAAAAAACATCCTCCAAGTCACTGTAAAAATTATTCAACAATTCATTCAGATAAGAATATCTTGTACTTTTCAGGTAAAATCCGGCAACAGTTTTATACCTG
>JAUXXY010000178.1 GCA_030684735.1 Bacteroidales bacterium
GAGGTAAGCACCTGTACAGTCACTTTCGATTATAACACTACGGTCAGGATTACTGCCCATCCCCGGGCAGATTGGCGCTTTACAGGATTTACAGGAGATGTGGACAGAACTAAACTTTCCACAAATCCGATAGTCGTTACTATGAACGGGGATAAAACAATCACAGCCACCTTCGTTCCTCTTGCATCCGCCATCCCCGTTTCAAACTGGGCTATCCTGGTTGGCATAGGGCTGATGATTACCTTCTTAGTCATCCGCTTCCGAAGGATGGTGTAAACGTTTGAACCCCGTCAGGGTTTCATGTTTTGTCGCATTTGCGGCTTGAATCTAATCTTATTAAAAATTATTATCCCGAATTTAAGCCTTTTTGGCCATTTTCGGGGTAATTTCTTATAAAAGTTATCAGCACTAATTGTTGACAATCAATGATTTATTCTACTTCTGCCTATCCCTTTTTTACCCCCCTATAATGCCGAAAACCACCAAAAAAGTGCCTTTTTCGGTGGTTTTCTATCCTTTTCCCCTATTTCTGTGATCCCGCTGGGATTCGAACCCAGGGCCCCATCCTTAAAAGGGATGTGCTCTACCGGCTGAGCTACGGAATCAATACTTTTCAATAATTCCGATCGCTCTCAGGTCCCTCCCGATTAAAATCGGGATGCTTTACCCTGACTACCTTCAGGCAGGCTGCTGAGCTACGGAATCTCCGTTTTTTTGAGGGTGCAAAATTAGCCCTAAATCCCGAACTATCAAAAAAAATCATAGAAATAATTGCAACTGACTAATCCTGAGATACATCTGTGTCGAATTGTCCGTGCAGTGCCAGCCAAAAACAAGGTGTATCACTGCTTGTCTCTGCAACCCGGTGCCGCTCATGGGCAGGGATGAAAAGGTAGTCACCAGGTTTCAAAACAGCAATGTGCCCACTTTCAGACTCAACGCTTGCATTGCCTTGCACCAGTAATACCCATTCGTCGTGCTCCTGATCATACCACTGTCCGTGGGGGGTTTGATGCCCAATTGAAATGATCCGTTCGAGCCTGAATTGCCTTCCTGTAATTAACGTTTCAGAATGCTCATAATTAGGATCATGCAGAAGCGCTTCCGTTTCGAGAAATTTAGCTTGTTTCATAGTTATCGGTTGCAGGTTTGAGGTTCAAGGTTTCAAGTTGCAGGTTGCAGGTTGCAGGTTCGAGCCTGCCTGCCTGCGCTCAGGGCATAGAGGGGCAGGCAGGGTTCGAGGTTCAAGGTTTCGGCCCATCCCAAAAAGTCTTGGTGTCCCCGCCCCGATTTTACATCGGGGTTGGTGGCATTATTGATAATCCCGCAGGGGTGGGATAATTTTCGGAGTGGGTACATTTTTTATTTTTCAGCAATAACCAGCATCTCGAAATCTTCTGTAGTCAATGTATCGTAGCGACTAAATGCACCCAATTTGGCCCCATAAATATCAATCTTCTTAAAATTCAGTGATTTCAGTAACCAGGTTATCTCAGAGGGCACATAGTATCGCTCATTGCACTGCAGTTCTTTCATATTGCCATCATCATCCTCAACGGTTGTTACATTAAAATCACGAAAGGTCACAAGATCAAATGTGTTATCACTATATGTTGCATTACCCTCTTTCGTTGAGCTTGCAAGAAAGTCTTTTACAGAATGGAACAGCGGAAATAGTCCGTTTAAGGTTGTGAAAATGAGCTTTCCATTTTCTTTCAATGCGTTGGAGGCACTCTGTAGTATCTGAAAATTCATTTCATCTGTTTCCTTCTCAATAAAGTCGCATTCACCTTGTGTTCCGGTGGTAAAACTTTCAGCGTCGTATTTTGCCCCGTAATTTTCAAATAGTTTTTCGTACCACTGTTTCATTTTTTACACATTAATGTTGGTTGTTTATTACAGTTTCAACACCATACGTCTTGGTATTCAGCACGTACGCTCAGGCCGCCTTCAAATACTCCCTTTCCCCTCTCTCACGACAAGGAGTTCGGCGCCGGTGCAGTCAATGATGGTTGATGGTCTGTTGTCGCCATAGCCTCCGTCAATCACCATGTCAACCAGGTTCTTGTATTTTTCGTATATCAATTCAGGATCGGAGGTATATTCAATGATTTCGTCGTCGTCGCGGATGGAGGTGGTCATGATGGGGTTGCCCAGCTCGCGCACAAGAGCAATGGGAATCTTGTTTTGTGGAATTCGGATACCCACAGTTTTCTTACGGCTATGAAATATCCGGGGAATATTGCTGTTGGCATTCAGAATAAAGGTATAAGGTCCCGGGAGGCTGTTTTTCATGAGCCTGAACACTTCGGTTGAGAAGGGTTTTGTGTAGTCGGATATCTGGCTCAGGTCGTGAAAAACAAAGGTGAAGTTGGCTTTCTCCTTTTTGGTGCCCTTGAGTAGGGCGATGCGGTCAACGGCTTTGGTTTTGAAGATATCGCAAGCCAGGCCATATACTGTGTCGGTGGGATAAATGATGATGCCGCCGTCGGCAAGGCACTCGACCACAGTATTTATCTGGCGTTGGCTGGGATTTTCGGGATGTATTTTTAACAACATGGGCTGAATATTTGCTGGCTGAGAAGGGAAAGAAAAAGGGTAAGTCGAATATATCGCACCGCTTCGACCGCCTACCCTTGCTTCCTTCCAGACCTGGGGGAGTTCAGCAGGAGCTGATCGTATATGACTTACCCGCCGCAAAGATACAAAAATCATTGATAAGAAAACTGCCACAATGCATTAACCCTTTCATTTTCTTTCATAAATTTGCCAATCACCAAAACACAAATTACCATGAACAACCAATCAATCAGCATCAGCAGGAATGCACTGAACACAGCCATCCCCGTGGGAGGCGCTTTAATTTTATTATCTGTTCTGTTCTATGTCTTTGATGTGGAACCCCGTAGCTACTGGACCTACCTAACTTATGTGGTGCTGGTGGCAGGGATGATCTGGGGCACTGTGACCCTTCGCAATAAACACCACAACGGTGACTTTTCTTATGGCAATGCATTCCTATCTTGTCTGCTAATAGGAACATTCAGTGCAATCATCAGCAATATCTACTCGTTTATTTTTTACAAATATATTGCACCGGAGCAGATCGGTAAACTTATGGAAATTGCTGAAGAACAAACGCTTGAGCGCGCGCCACAATTGACTGACGAGCAGTTGGAAGCGGCCATGAGCATGTCGGAAAAATTTATGACGCCGTTAGGGATTTCAATCTTCGCGCTGTTTTCGATCATAATCATTTCCCTGGTTTTGGCCTTGATCCTTGCCATTTTCCTGAAGAAAAATGCAACAGCTAAACAGGTTTTTGCGAATATTGAAGAGTAATGGATATTTCTATTGTCATACCCCTTCTCAACGAACAGGACTCCTTAGCTGAGCTTGTCACCTGGATTGAAAAGGTGATGAAGAACAACAATTTCTCGTTCGAGATTGTGCTGGTGGATGATGGCAGCACTGATCATTCGTGGGAAACCATCGAACAGCTTGCCTCAACTCGCAGCACGATTAAGGCTTTTAAATTCCGTCGTAATTACGGAAAATCGGCCGCCCTGCAGCAAGGATTCGAAGCCGCAAAGGGTGAGGTAATCATCACCATGGATGCCGACCTGCAGGACAGCCCCGAAGAGATACCGGAGCTTTACAGGATGATTGTTGAGGATGGGTATGACCTGGTATCGGGCTGGAAGAAAAAGCGCCACGACTCGAGACTTACCAAGAACCTGCCATCGAAACTCTTTAACCGGGTAACACGTTGGAATTCAGGAATTAAACTACATGACTTTAATTGTGGCCTCAAGGCCTATCGTCACGAGGTGGTGAAAAACATCGAGATCTACGGTGAAATGCATCGCTATATCCCTGTGATTGCCAAATGGGCCGGGTTCAAGAAAATTGGCGAAAAGGTGGTAAGCCACCAGAAGCGCAAATTCGGCAAAACCAAGTTTGGCATCGAGCGCTTCATCAACGGTTTTCTCGACCTCATCTCCATCTCTTTTGTAACTCGTTTTGGCAAGAAACCCATGCACCTGTTTGGTTTGCTCGGAACCCTGCTGTTCATCGCCGGGTTTATCATTGCCGGCTACCTGGCTTATACAAGGATATTTATGGAAGCCTATAAAATGACCGACAGGCCCCTGTTTTATTTCGGTTTGCTGGCCATGATCCTTGGCACCCAGCTTTTTCTGACAGGATTCCTTGCCGAAATGATTGCACGCAACTCACTCGACCGTAACAAATACCAGGTGTCTAAAACAATCGGTTAGTCAGATCTCATAAGGGTCCAAATGAGCAAGAAAAAAATAATTATTATCGGGTCAGCCCATCCCCTCCGGGGTGGGTTGGCTGCTTTCAACGAACGACTTGCAAGAGCGTTTAGCGAGGCAGGCCACGACGTTTCAATCCTCACCTTCAGCCTCCAATATCCCGCATTTCTTTTCCCTGGGAAAACACAATTTTCCTCTGAACCGGCTCCCCAGGATATCCCAATCACTGTAGCCGTCAACTCTATCAACCCGCTCAACTGGATCAAATGGGGATTGAGAATTAAAAAGGCAGCTCCTGACCTGGTTATCATGAAATTCTGGATTCCTTTTATCGCTCCATGTTTGGGGACAATTGCCAGGCTTGTCAGGAAAAACCATAAGACCAAAGTCATTACCATCCTCGATAATCTAATACCGCACGAAAAAAGACTTTTTGATCACTCACTCGCCGGATATTTTGCAAACAGTGTGGATGGATTTGTGGCCATGTCGCGAGAAGTGTATGGGCAGATTGGCCTGTTTAATCAAAAAGGTCCGCGCCTGTTTTCGCCCCATCCCATCTACGATATTTTTGGACCAATCATACCCAAAGAAACTGCCCGTAGACAGCTTAACCTTGACCCGCAGGGGAAATACCTCTTGTTCTTTGGCTTCATTCGCGACTATAAAGGCCTCGACCTCCTGCTACAGGCTATGGCAGATGAACGGATCATAGCGTCGGAACTAAAACTGATTGTGGCAGGAGAATTCTACACAAACCCCGAGCCATACCATCAACTTATCGAAAAATATGAACTCACTGATCATGTAATCTTGCACGCCGATTTTATTCCTGATTCAAAAGTTGGGCTCTATTTTAGTGCTGCCGACTTGGTGGTGCAACCTTACAAGAGTGCAACCCAGAGTGGTATAACGCAGATAGCATATCATTTCGAAGTGCCCATGATCATCACCAATGTGGGTGGCTTATCCGAATTTGTTCCCCACGAAAAAGCAGGATATATTGTGGATGTTAACCCCCCTGCCATTGCCCAAGGAATCCTTCGATACTTTACTGAAAAAGACAACGTTGATTTTATCGGCAACATCCGCCAGGAGAAAGAAAAATACAGTTGGAGCTATTTTGCAGAAAACATTCTTGAACTTAATGCTAACATGCAGAGCCCAACCAGAAACTAATCAATGAAATTATGAATTATCGTTTATGATCATACGAAGCAAAGCCCCTTTACGCATCGGTTTGGCGGGTGGCGGTACCGATGTTGCACCCTACTCTGATATTTACGGTGGTGCCATCTTAAACGCCACAATCAGCATGTATGCCTATGCCAGCATCATCCCTCGTGATGATGGAAAAATCATTCTGAACAGCGTAGATACCTCATGCACCGTTGAGTTAAACAGCGATATAAATTTGAATATTAACGGATTACTCGATCTGCACAAAGGGGTGTACAACCGCGTTGTGAGGGATTTTATGCACAAACCTTTGTCGTTTGAACTCACTACATTTGTGGATGCCCCCCCTGGATCGGGATTAGGCACTTCGAGTACGCTGGTAGTTACCATATTGGGTGCATTCGCTGAGTGGTTTAAACTACCATTGGGCGAATACGACATAGCGCGATTGGCCTACGAAATTGAGCGCAGCGACCTGCAAATGGCCGGTGGCAAACAAGACCAGTATGCAGCCGCTTTTGGGGGGGTTAACTTTATGGAGTTTTATAAGGACGAAAAAGTAATTGTAAATCCCTTGCGCATCAAAAGCGCCTACCTCAATGAACTGGCTTACAACCTGATGCTTTACTATACCGAAACCAGCCGTTTGTCGTCGAAAATCATTGAGAACCAGGCGAAAAACGTTATCAACAATAAAACGGAATCCATCGAAGCCATGCACCAGCTTAAGCAGCAAGCCATCATGATGAAGGAAGCCCTGCTCAAGGGCGACATGGACGAAATAGGCCGCATTCTGG
>JAUXXY010000180.1 GCA_030684735.1 Bacteroidales bacterium
TCGCCTGTGTATCCAACCGCCAGGGGTTTACCGCTCTCCTGTATTAGTTGCTGCGATTTTTCGACGTTGGCAGGCACCACATCGCAAAGGGCCACAATGCGGACACCCTCGATAAAATGTAATCGCCGTACAGCTTCATAGCCTCTCATTCCAAGGCCGATGATTGCAATACGTACAGTATCAATTGGTTCGCACCTAAGTTCAATAACGTCAGTTTGCCCGGCCTGACGTGCAGGTGTTACAAATAGTTCTTGGGCCGTTAAAGGGGCTTCGGAATTTTTATTGGTTCCCGGTCGGCAGCTTGAATACATAAAGGCTATCACAATGATTGCCAGTACAGAAAGGTTGGAAAACCGGTTTTTCATACGAATTAAGAATTAGGGATAGTTTTTTAAATTTCAGCTATTGCATTTTTCATTTCATCGGCCTGCGCTTCCATGCATTCGATGAGCTTCTTCTGAACCCGGCTGCGTACCAGGTTGTGGTCGGGATAGGAAGTTTTGTAATACACATCGCCATTCAGGTAGTCAGTCAAGAACCTGATGCCCATGATATAGGTCATCAAGACCGGTGCAAGATAAAAAAATTCCTCATCCGGAAAAACCAACATTGACTTTACCTGGCCTAGGTAAGCTCTACTGAATACGCTGAAAAATTTGAAGTTAAAGTCAACTTGACAAATATTCTGTTCATCCTCGCCCGCTGTGTTTGAAATGGTGCGAATGGCATCACCATAGTCGTAAAAAAGAACTCCTGGCCCTACTGTATCGAGGTCAATCACTGCTACCGCTTTCTCATCTCTGAAAAGCAGGTTGTTGATTTTGGTATCGTTATGTACTACGTGCTGGGGAATTATACCCGTATCTGTCAGGGTTTCGATGAGCATAAGCTGGTCTCGTCGTTGCAGATAGAAGTCAGTCAACTCTGTAACAGTTGCTAATATGTTGGCTTTGTTATTTGTGATGGCCTCATCCAACTGCTCCAACCTGAAGGATAAACGGTGGAAATTGGGGATTACTTCGACAAGATCGAGCGCATTTAGTCCACTGCAAGCCCGAGCAAACCAGCCAAACGCGTTTCCGGCTTCACTGGCCTGCCATTCTTCCGTAACTATTTCCAGGGTATATGAGTTTTCGACGAAATTGGTCATCCGCCAGGCGTTTTGATGCTGATCGAAAAAGATATACTCGTTTTCGACTGTCTTAAGAAGCCGGGGTATGATAATTTTATGATTGGTTTGCGTCAAATGCTTTTGCACCTTAAGATGATTCTCGACGATTTGCTGAGGATTTACAAAAACCTGTGTATTAATCCGCTGGAGGATATAGCTTTCCTGTTCACCTTCGAAATGCACCCTGAAAGTCTCGTTGATATGACCCCTGCCAAAAGGTATAACAGCAGTTACTTTTTTCGAGGGAAAGAATCTTTGTATTATGGATTCATGCATTTCAACACTTATTTCGGGTTCAATTTGGTTGCTAAGAAGAGGATCGAAATTGAAAAAATGATTTACACTTCTTGTTGAAACGTATCCTGCTCGGGAAACAAAAAGTGCTTATGGGCTTTATCGCGACTATAGGTGAAGTAGTGCATGAGCGCACTGGCGCACAACATACCCTCGCTGTTGTGCAAGAAGGCTTCAATAACCGCGAAGTGGCGTTTCATCTCCACAATTCTGGCTTTTACTGAAACGAGTCCGTCGCTCACATACACTGGCTTGTGAAACTTGATGTCAAGCTTTGATGTAACCCCTGCGGTTGCCAATTTAACAAACACCACCCAACTGCCGATTTCGTCGAGCAGAGTAGCCTGCACACCACCATGCACCACATTGATCCATCCTTCGTAGTTTTTTTCGGGTTTCCAGTCGGCAATTACCCATTCACCTTCTTCGCGGAATTTTAATTTCAACCCTATGGGATTGCGGGAACTGCATCCAAAACAGTGATATGTGTCACTTCTGTCAAAGGGGTTTGATATTTTTCTGCTCATTTTCAATTTTAAGTCTGAATCCTTCCTGCTCCCCTAAGCCCAGCGCTCCGGCAGGCAGGCTTCAAGTACAAACTTCGCCGTAAAGATCGAAATAATCAGCGTTGGTTATCCTCACAGTGTAAAAAGATCCGGTTTTCAGTTTATGACCGTCAACAGGAATAAGTACTTCATTGTCAATTTCAGGGCTATCAAACTCGGTGCGCCCTATGTAATAATCGCCTTCTTTCCTTTCAAATAGTGTTTTAAAAGTCCGGCCAACTTTTTCATGGTTCAGCTCAAGAGAGATTTCCTGTTGCAAGGCCATTAGTTCGGCAGCACGTTCTTCTTTCACCTCCATGGGAACATTATCGGTAAGATTTGCAGCCCTCGTTCCTTCTTCTTCGGAATAAGTGAACACACCCACCCGATCGAAGCGCGATTGTACCAAGAACTCCTTTAGCTCGTTAAAATGTTGCTCGGTTTCGCCTGGAAAGCCTGTCATCAATGTGGTGCGGATGGCTATACCAGGCACCTTATTCCTTAAGTTTTCGATCAGTTTCCAGGTTTCTTCGGTGGTGATGTTGCGGCGCATGGCCTTCAGAAGTTCATCGTTGATGTGTTGGAATGGGACATCAATGTAGTGGCAGATATTGGGCCTGGTCGCCATCACATCCAGCACTTCCATCGGAAAACCAGCAGGATAGGTATAGTGTAGCCTGATCCATTCCAATCCCCGAATATCAGCAAGTTTTTCGAGTAGCGGGGCAAGCATTCGCTTGCCATAGATGTCGAGGCCATACCAGGTGAGGTCTTGTGCAATGAGGATCAATTCTTTCACGCCTTTCCCTGCCAGTTGGATTGCTTCTTCCCCCAAGCTTTCGATAGGGACTGAGATATTTTTTCCGCGTATCAGCGGGATGGCACAAAACGAGCATGTGCGGTCACATCCTTCGGCGATTTTGAGAAAAGCATAATGGCTTGGCGTCGTGAGCAAGCGTTCGTGGTGAAGCATCCTGCGTTCATCCGCCCCCAGGTCATGCAAAATGGTTTGAAGGTCGTTTACCCCATAAAACTTGTCCACTTCAGGTATCTCGGCTTCCAGGTCGTTCATGTAGCGTTGTGAAAGACATCCCATCACCAGCAGCTTCTTAATCTTTCCGGATTTTTTCGCTTTCACAGCTTCCAGGATTGTGTTGACAGATTCCTCTTTGGCATCTTGGATGAAACCACAGGTATTGATGATGAGCACATCTGCCCTGCCACGGTTACTGAGTGTTACATTCTGCCCTGCAATTTTCAGTTGCCCCATCAACCGCTCCGAATCCACCACATTTTTGGGGCAACCGAGCGTG
The DNA here is from genome assembly GCA_030684735.1 of Bacteroidales bacterium. Lineage (GTDB taxonomy): Bacteria > Bacteroidota > Bacteroidia > Bacteroidales > JAAYJT01 > JAAYJT01. The sequence goes on from JAUXXY010000180.1 coordinate 3,324, forward strand.
AGAACTTTGATAACCGGTGCGTTAGATAAATTTTTAATAGGCATAGGATTGACTAAAATTCAAGCCGAATCTTAGGGAGCATCGAATAGTGAGTCAATGAAATTGCGGCGGTTAAAAATCTGCAAGTGCTCCAATTTTTCGCCCACGCCAATGTATTTTACAGGGATTCGAAACTGGTCGCAAATGCCAATCACAACTCCCCCTTTGGCTGTACCGTCGAGCTTGGTGAGTGCCAGTGCCGTAACCTCGGTAGAGGCCGTAAACTGTTTTGCCTGCTCAATGGCATTCTGGCCGGTTGAGGCATCGAGTATGAGCAGTACTTCGTGGGGTGCATCGGGTATCACTTTTTGCATGACGCGTTTCACCTTGCCAAGTTCGTTCATCAGGTTTATCTTGTTGTGCAGCCTGCCGGCAGTGTCAATGATCACCACATCGTAGCTGCCGCCGACCGCTTTTTGCAGTGTTTCAAAGGCCACCGCTGCTGGGTCTGTTCCCATTTTCTGTATCACCACAGGAACCCCTACTCTATCGGCCCATATCTTCAACTGGCTGGTAGCTGCTGCCCTGAAGGTATCAGCAGCGCCTAACAATACTGTTTTCCCAGCATTTTTGAATTGCCAGGCCAGTTTTCCAATGGTGGTGGTTTTTCCAACCCCATTCACACCTACCACCATGATCACATAGGGTTGAGGCCTGGGTTCAAAATCGAACCGGACTTCATCGTTACTGATGTTTTCTTCGAGCAACCCTCCTATTTCGTCACGCAAAATATTATTGAGTTCGTTGGTATTCAGGTACTTGTCGCGGGCCACCCGTGTTTGAAGCCTTTCTATTATTTTTAGCGTGGTTTCAACACCCACGTCTGATGTTACCAGAATTTCTTCCAGGTCGTCGAGGAAAGAATCATCAACCGTTGTGCGGCCGGCAATGGCGCGTGTAAGCTTGCCGAAGACGCTGGCTTTTGTCTTTTCGAGCCCTTGGTCGAGTTGTTCTTTTTTATCGCGCGTAAGGAAAGAAAATAGGGCCATGGGTATTGTAGATTTTGAATGACTAAATAGTATATTTTACCGAAAACAAAAATAGCTCCTCCCTGGGTAGAAAAGAGCCACTTTTGTCAGGAAAAACCAGGATTATTTCTTTGCCAGGAAATCTTTCACCTGGTCGTTGGGAACGATGCTTTCTTTAAAAGTGTAAGCTCCGGTTTTTGGAGATTTTGCCATACGTATCACCTTGGCAAAATCTTTGCCCGATGATGATCTGAGGGTTGCAACAACTTTCTTTGCCATGACCTATGCTATTTAATTTCTTTATGAACAGTTACTTTTTTGAGAATGGGATTGTATTTCTTCAATTCCAGTCTTTCAGGGGTGTTCTTCTTGTTCTTGGTGGTTACATAACGTGAAGTGCCTGGTCTGCCACTGGTTTTGTGTTCAATACACTCCATAATCACCTGTATTCTTGCTTCTTTGGTCTTCTTTGCCATTTCAGTATTCCTCTTTACTTTAAGGGCTGCAAAATTAATAAATTATCCGACACTCGCAAGCAGGATTGTAAATTATTTTACACTCGTCTTGCCGAAATGCATTTTCCCGGCATCTGTATCAAACCATCCTTTGCTACCAACATTTATATAAACAAAATTCCGCACTTATAAGTTCTGTCAGGTTCATCAACTTGCTTTATCTTTGGTCAGATTTAATAACATGACCCTTGTCCTGGGAATCCTACATCAAAGGCTTTCGTGCCTACCTACAACTGGAGCGGTCGTTATCGGCCAATAGCGTGCAAGCTTATTTGCGTGACGTTCGAAAACTTCAAAAATTCCTTGAAGAAAAGCATCAAGACGTAAAGCCCGAAGACCTGGATATTGACATCCTGCGCGAATTCCTGCTATGGTTGCAAACACCAGGCATCAGTGCCCGCTCACAAGCAAGATTAATATCTGGCATCCGGGCTTTTTACAAATACCTGTTGCTCGAAAACCTGGTTACCACCAATCCCTCTCAATTGCTTGAACTACCACGCCTCGGTCGCCAGTTGCCCGACACGCTGAGTGTGGAAGAAATCAACCGATTGATTGACACCATTGACCTGAGCACTCCCGAAGGCGAGCGCAACAAGGCCATCCTCGAAACACTGTATGGATGCGGCTTACGAGTGTCGGAGCTAACGCACCTTCGTATTTCCAACATCTATTTCACCGAAGGGTTTATCAGGGTTATTGGAAAGGGCAGCAAGGAAAGGTTAGTGCCTGTCGGTAGCCAGGCATTGAAACAAATCAACATCTACCTTCAATTTGCCAGGGCGCATCAGGCAGTAAAAAAGGGATCGGAAGACATACTATTTTTGAACCGCCACGGCAGAAAACTCACTCGGGTGATGATTTTTACCATCATCAAACGATTGGCCGAAAAGGCAGGAATCCATAAGACCATCAGCCCACACACATTCCGTCATTCATTTGCCACCCATCTGGTTGAAGGTGGCGCTGATCTAAGAGCCGTGCAGGAGATGCTGGGACACGAATCCATCATCACCACCGAAATATACACTCACCTCGACAGGCAATACTTACGGAGCGTGATCATGGAATATCATCCAAGATCAAGAAATGTGTAAAAAGGTTAAAAATCCTCCTCTTCATCGCCATTGATCATGATGCCCCAGTTTACAGTGACCATTTTTCCGTTTTCGAAATAGAAATCAATGAGGGCATCGTCGAACGAAACGCGTTTTTCGCCCCATACTTCCAATTCCATGTATAATTCACTGTATCCGTTTTCTTTCAGCAGGGCGATGACCTGATTTTCGTCCATCTCAAAAATTCTCTTACCAAAAAGGGTAACAGTCTGATTGTCAGTTTCAATGCACGTGAGGGTCATGCTGTCGTCGCCTTCAAAAAAGAGGGTGACACCGAGTTCGAAGTAATAGTATAGGAGGGTTTCCGTCTCGTCGTCCGGTTCCTTTTCAAGTGATTCGGTTTCGGAGGGTGCTCCCAATACTTCCTCGGCTTTTTCGAGGGATGAACCAAAATGCAGATCGTCCATTCCCTTATGCAGGTTAATTACAAATGCAGGCGTTTTCATTGTTTGCCAGGATTGATTGGTTAATTATCTTTATCTTGCTTTAATGGTGAGTCGGATTCGCCAGCCATATGGCGGTATGCCAGGCGGGAAACCAGGTTTGGAAAAAACTTATTGAGCCAAACGCTGAGTTTACCTTCCCTGAAGGTAAGCACCAGGTTGTTTTTTCGATTTTGGGTGGCTTTAAGTATGTGATTGGCTACCGCTTCGGCGGTCATCATTTTAGTCTCATCGCGGGGGCTTACACCCTGCGCTGATCCGTCGGCAGTGAGGGCTGCATGGCGGATATTGGATGCGGTGAAACCGGGGGCAACAACCAGCACGTGTAACCTGTTGGGAAGGTTCTCGGTACGTAATGCTTCAAGGAAACCACGTACAGCGAACTTTGAGGCGCTGTAAGCGGTTCGTCCGGGAAGGCCTATGTATCCTGCAACGGAAATAACCCCAACCACCGAGCCGTTGGTCTTGAGCAGATGTGGTAAGGCATACTTAGTGCAATACACGGTTCCCCAGAAGTTTACATCCATTAGCTTTCGAATGACATCAAGGTGCATATCAGCAAATAAGGCACGCATAGAGATGCCGGCATTGTTGATAAGGATATCAATCCTACCAAAACGTTCCATGGTTTTTTCGATCAGGCGGAGGCAGTTGTTCTCGTCGCTCACATCGGTTTGAACCACCAGCACACGTTGATCAGCACCTGGGATGCTGGCAGATATCTTTTT
>JAUXXY010000182.1 GCA_030684735.1 Bacteroidales bacterium
CAGGGTGGCAAAATACATGAAAGCACCGACGATGGAAGCAAAAAAGTTCGATGCCAGCGAATTTCCTCCAACCAACCATTGTATCCATTCGTTTGGGATCATACCGGCAATGGTATGCCCATCGTGGGTTGAACCAAGCAAAAACCCTGCGGTGACAACGCCAACTGCAAGGAGGGGCATGATCTGCTTGGCAAAGCCCCATGATGCATAGGTCCACTCTTTGTTTTCATCATCGTTCTTATCGTAAATAGTGATAACACTCAGGGCAGTAATACCAACAAGTATAGGAACCAGCGGGCTTAATTTTGGATCAGCAATCAGGTTGGTGGCCAATAAGGCCGAAAATGCCGTAATAAAAACAGCTCCCAACACCCATTGCCATTTGATTTTCAGTATATAAACCAGTGAATAAGCCAACATCAGCGAGAAAAACCCGGTGATGTACCATTTGTATGCCCAGATATAATACCAGGTACTGGTGGTATCATCCATTGCAGGTCTTCCCCAATTGGCAAAAACAAGGATCAGTATCAAAGTAAAAAAGTGAAAAGAAGTCTGCCAGATGGGCCGCTTTTCTGGCGGCATAGCGATGTTCATCTGTTGGTTGCGTTTCACTTTCTCCTCTTTTCGATAAATGAGCGACATAATCACGCCTATTACTACACTAAAGACCACTGCCCCAAGAACACGAGCGACACCCATTTCAAAACCCAATATCCTGGCTGTGAGTATAATGGCGAGGATATTAATGGCCGGACCTGAATATAAAAAAGCTATTGCCGGCCCCAAACCGGCACCCCTTTTATGAATACTTGAAAACAATGGCAGGATCGTGCACGAACAAACCGCCAACATGGTCCCGGATACAGAGGCTACAGAATAGGCAAGCCATTTTTTTGCATTGGCACCAAAATATCGCAGTATTGAACCCTGGCTTACAAAGACAGAGATAACACCGGCAATAAAAAAGGCAGGTAATAAGCATAAAATCACATGCTCACGGGCATACCATTTCGTAAGGTCAAGGGCGGCGGCAAATGCAATACCAAGGCGCTCACTTTCAACGGGTAAAAAGAAAGCCGCAGCAAAAACTATTATTATCCAGATCAGGATTTTAACTTCTTTATTGGTGTCCATCTTTGCTGTTCGTTTGAGTCAGGGGAAATTGATTTTTAGTTTTATTGGCATACTTCACCAAAGTTAGCATCACCGGTACCTCGACCAATACACCGACAACAGTGGTAAGTGTTGCACCTGAGTCAAGCCCAAACAGCACAATGGCCACTGCTACAGCAAGTTCAAAAAAATTACTGGCGCCAATTAATGCGGCCGGTGCGGCGATGTCATGCGGTAGCTTCCATTTTTTTGCCCAGTAATAGGCAATGAAAAAGATGAGAAAGGTTTGCAGGATCAGCGGAACAGCAATAAGTGCAATAACAAATGGATTGTGTATGATCTTTTCACCCTGGAATGAGAAGATGATAATCAAGGTGAGTAATAAGCCGATGACAGTAGTGCCGGTAAATTTCTTAATAAAGACATTTTCGAAGTATGCGGCCCCGTGGCGCTTAATAAGCAGATAGCGCGTAATTGCAGCAAGCGAAAGAGGGATAACCACAAACAGCACAACAGATAAAATCAATGTATTCCAGGGTATCGAAAACCCACTGATACCAAGCAGTAAGGTAACAATCGGAATGAACGCAATTATGATAATAAGGTCATTTACAGCCACCTGTACTAATGTATACCCTGGATTTCCTTTGGTAAGGTGGCTCCACACAAACACCATGGCTGTGCAGGGTGCAGCTCCAAGCAAAACAGCGCCGGCCAGGTATTCTTTGCCCAGTTCAGGGGATATAAAAGCACTAAAAATGTAATAGAAAAACACCCAGGCAATGCCAAACATTGTGAAGGGTTTAATGAACCAGTTCACGGTAAGCGTTACAGCAAGTCCCTTAGGCATTTTCACTGCATTCACAATGCTGGTAAAATCAATTTTCAGCATCATGGGGTAGATCATGATCCAGATAAGGATGGCTATTGGAATGGAAACATTGGCGTATTCAAATTTGCCGAGGAAGGCCGGTACTTCAGGCAAATATTGCCCAATTATGATTCCCACCACTATACAGATGGCTACCCATAAAGTAAGGTAACGCTCAAAAAACGAAATACCTTGTTGTTTTCTCATTGGTCTTGATTTTAAAAGATTGGCTCTACCATTATTATAGTGAGACGCTAAATCAGATAGAAGTCGGAAGTCGGAAGATTCCCAACATAACCTTCTGTCTATATCGTTCTTTGTCAGTTAATTAATCTTCTTCAGTTTCTTTTTAGAATTGATTCTGTACATAATAGTAATTAGTGTCTGTCCGTAATGTCTGTATTATTCGTCATTGCGAGGAGGAATCCCGCAGGTGCGGGAAAGCAATCCATTGATTCGCAGATTGCAGATTGTTTCATCCCGCAGGTGCGGGATTCGCAATGACGACATTACAGACAGACTCTAATGAGTACCTGTCCGTAATGTCTGTATTATTCGTCATTGCGAGGAGGAACGACGAAGCAATCCATTGATTCGCAGATTGCAGATTGCTTCACTCCGTTCGCAATGACGACATTACAGACAAACTCTAATTACAGCCCGATATCATTTACTTCGGCCTTCCGACTTCCGTCTTCCGTGGTAGAACCTTAAAATAAAACTCCCTGATTTCATTATAGATTTCATCCCTGATCCGGCGATACTCATTCAATATATATGTGTCCGAACCTATAACATTGAAAGGATCGTCGAACCCAATGTGCAAGCGGTGTTTAACATTACCCTGGAATGCAGGACATACCTTGTTGACGCTGTCGCAAACAGTAATTACAAAATCCCATTCTTCGCCCTGGTATTTTGTAACCGGGTCGGAAGTGTGTCGGCTGATGTCAATGCCAATCTCTTTCATCACTTCAACTGCCTTTTCGTTAACCTGGCCTGATGCCTTAGTTCCGGCAGAATAAACCTTAAGGTTTTGATCGAACGACTGCAGGAATCCATGCGCCATCTGGCTCCGGCAGCTATTGCCAGTGCAAAGAATCAGCACCTTGATTGGTTGCATTTTGTTAAATGATTATTTGATATAGATTATCCATACGTAATATAACCCGATAAGTATGAAAATACCAGCAACAATACGTCGAAACCAAAATTCGAAGGTTTTAATCTTATTGTAAAACGAACCTAAACTGGTTAAGCTGAACGCCAGAATCCATGCAAAAATGATGACGGGCAAGCCGGTGGCGATGGCAAACACCAATGGAAGAAAGTAGCCCGCACTGCTAGTAACTGCAAGAGGAATAAGCGCTCCGAAATATAGTATTCCGCTGTAAGGGCAAAAGGCCAATGCGAATGCCAAACCCATTATAAAAGCGCCCCAGGGATTACCGCCCGCAACTTTGTTTTCCATCTGCGATGAATGTCTGCCTAAAAACGAAAGATTGATACGGACAAGGCCGAGCATGAAAACACCAATAACGATCAATAATGGACCGATAAAAAGTTCTCCATAGGTTCCAACAATCTTTTGAATCTTGAAAACACTTGCCCCCTGTTTTATAACCACGATCAGAATAATTCCCAATACCGTGTAGCTTATAGCCCGTCCGGCGGTGTAAAGAATGCCATTCCAAAACACCCTTCGCCTGTCTGAAAGGTCTTTACTTATGTACCCAATGGCTGAAATATTGGTGGCCAAGGGACAAGGGCTGATGGCGGTCATCAGGCCAAGGATAAAAGCTGTAAGCAGTGGAAATTGTGAGTTGTTAATAATACTTTGCAAAAACTCCATACTTCTCCTATCTTGGGTTAAATAATACTGCGATTAACTCCAATAATTTTCATGAGTTGTATCTCCAATCCTGAAAAAAAACGCTGTTAGCCTAAATCTCACTGGTATTGTTAAATAAGTGTAGGGATTGCTTCACTTCGTTCGCAATGACGCTCAATTCAAACGTCATTGCGAGGGCTTTTCGCCCGAAGCAATCTTTAAAACTATACCGAATTAACAATGCCATATTTTTTTATGCATATAAGATCAATGAATTACCTGAATCGGGGCCAGGAGTTCTAAAATAATCATATTGTCATAACTGCAGCATGATCAATCTATCTCATGAGGCCGCCAGGATGATGGCTATGCCAAGTAATTGAGAGAACAGAATAGATTTGTAATTTCGCTGATCGTTAATTTTCTATGAGCATGTACGACAAATTTA
>JAUXXY010000183.1 GCA_030684735.1 Bacteroidales bacterium
CAGCAGTTTATTGTCCCGTTTTAACGATCAGGGCAACTCCTTACCGAAGATTTGGTCTGCACCTTTCTTATTTTGTGCTTTTTGTTTTTTTCATCAATTACTAATCAATTTTAAAAATACCGCTTCTCGGAGCGGACTCAACTAATGAAGCCTGATTGTGATTGTTCTGTTTCCGATTGTAATGGTTGCAAATCTATCACAATTACCGTCGCCATAGTCAAGTATCCGGGTCGGGCGGTTTGCAGGGGTTATTTCCATGGTTCCACTTACTATCCAGCGGCAGGAAAGTTCTTTTCGCAAATCGGTTGTAATTAATACACTAAATGTACTGCCATCCGGACGGCTGCCTGTTGAAGAGCCCCTGATCAGGAAAACATCATCGCGACGAATGGGTGTTGCCCGCCCTTCAATCCATTCCTTTTCCCGGGTTGATGTCCAGGTGAGCACACCACCGTCGGGCTTGGTAATTGAACCATTTACAACTTTGCTCCACCACATATTGTTGTTGGTATTCAAGCCTTGATTGGTAATTACCTTACTGCCTTCAACATGGTTGTCGTTTACGTAGTACTCGTTGAAACCGTGTGTAATCACAGTGCCTGCTTGCATATAACGACCTGTGTAGGTGATGATGATTTGGCCCCTGCGATATTTGCCATCGTTACACATACAATTAACGGGTCCAAAGTCAATAGTTATTACACGCGGGTTGCTGATGGTATCGCGGGTAATTGTGGCGCAATTACCCCAAATCGGCGAGCCACCTTCCGGAGTAGTGTTGAATAAGCCGCCAATGCCAGCGTCATAGGCCTGATCAGCCAGGTCATCAACTTCACCAAATGTTTGCTCGGCCAGCGCATGGTCAGTTGCATCCAGTTTCAATTGCTTTTCTTCTGCATCGTTTTCTTTTTGGCACGATACAAAAGACAATAGTAGCATCGCTGCAAGTATGCTACTCACTGATTTCATCAATTTTGTCATAGTTCTTTGGTTTTTTAGTTTACATATTAAGGATGCACGAAAAGGGCAAAAGTTTATTCCTGGCACTATAATTATTATTCGATCCACTCCAAAAAAGTATCTCTCGCAGATCCCGCACATAGGGAACACAGAATATTTCTTGCGGTCTCGCACCCCGAAAAATCGGGGCAAGCTGTACCTGTTCAACATGCATTTTCAACTGCGTGCATCAGCGAGAGATTACCTTCTGGCTTTTCGGTGTGGACTCAATTCAATTATTATAAGTTAGTTAAGAGCAACAACCGAGCATCAAAAATAAACAGAATGAAATCCCAATTTGCCTTTGGAATTAAATTCTATGGCCGGAAAAGGAATTTTAAACATGTTAAGATATTGAAAAACAGTGCGCAACATCTTACTGCGTGTTCGGATTCTTAGAAAATCAACATCTAACGAAAAAAGAAACTGGCGATAGCGTTCAAGATACGGAACAGGCTTGCCTTTATAAAAAGTAACGTTTTCATATTCACCCAGCATCCCATTGCCACTGTATCCAACGGCCAGATTCAACCATGATGGAATTGATGTAATCCCTGTAACTTTTCGGATATTACATGACAACCAATAGGTGTGGGCATTGTAATCGAGGAAAAAACTTTCAACGTGATTTACACCGAGTTTATCGTAGTATGTTGGATAAACGCTGGGTGAATAGGAAAACTTCATCAGGATGATTTGCTCATCAAAAAGACCTTGTTGCACCATGAACAATACACTTCCACCCGTGTTGGCTGCAAAGTCGTAGGCCGAGAAACCCTGTCCATCATACAACCCGTCAAAAATCTCGATAGGAGCTTGTAGAATTATTCCAAGAGTGCCACCATAAATCAATGCTTTTTTCTTGTTAACGCCTGCCCACCGCAGTGCCTGGTATCCAAGACGGCTTTCGTGGTAAGCGGAGTAAGCATGACCGGTTTTATCCAACTGAAGATGTCCTTTTATATCGTTGTCAAAGTGGAAAGGCATACGCTCCCGGTCTTTATACCAGATGGAACCTAAAAAAAACATTCCACCTGTAAAAATAGCCCCTTTGGCGACAATCACCGTAACAAGGCGTTTGTTTACAACGCTATCCGGATAACTTGACAATGCATGGGTCTGGCCTCTCAACTGAATTACAAGAGTGCCAAGAATCAAAACTGACAAAAACCTAACGCATGGGTAGTTGCGCAGCACCTGATGTTTATACATTTTATACTTCCTTTGAATTATATCTGGCACAATCATTCGTTGTTTAGTACATGTATTAACATATCATGTTATGTTTTTACCTGGTTCCTTTACCCATAATTGTTGCAAAAACAATAAGCAATTCTTTATTTATAATTCAAATACTCGAATCTGTCTCCGGTTTCTTCAACAATCTTGCGTAACCACCATTCGGGATAGCCGGGATGTCGAGGAGGTAAAGGATAGCCATATGGGTTTCTAAGAAATTCTCCGTCTTTTTCCTGTTTCACATTGCCGTCCATATACTTCACAAGCAGGAAGTTACTTAATTCCTTCCATCTTTTAACTACCTCATTACCGGCATTTACCGAATAATCAGTTATGAATTCCCGCGCCAGTGATTGATCTTTCTTATAGAGAACCAGGGCAGCATCATCAATGGCAGGTGTATAGGCCATAAAGCGGTTCTCAAATTGCCGTTGTACGTTTCTAACATCTTCGATCATAAGATCATATCGCAAGTAAATATAATTTGCGACACGGTTAAAGACCCAAAATGCCGAAGTTTCAGAATAACTTAGCATGTCTCCGTTTCCCTCGGCAAAGGTTTCAGGCACCTTTGTCATTCCGCAATACATAGGAATGTAAACTGTTGAATTAGCATCATCCACACCAAACCAAAAAATACCACCAATGTGGCCAGGCAGCCATGAACGCGACTGGGCAACATACGAAAATCCAGTCTGTTGTGTAGCATTTGAACGTTCGTGAAAATAAGTCTTTCCATCCGCTTTCCAGGTGAGCGGACGCCGGCGGTAAGGCAGTTTAAATGGACCGGCTCCTATATCATTACGAAGATCAAGTTCGGTGCCAGTGTAGTGATCGCGCATGAAATGTTGCAGATCGCCAACGCTCAGTTTGCGGTTTGGCTTTAAATACAGTGGCATACGGTTTGTTTGGTTCTTGCCCAGCGCATAGTCGTAGTATTGTTGCATTTCGTCGTTCACATCTTTGAAAAACGACCAGACCCTGGCTTCACAAAAACGCAGGGCGCCAAAGTCAATGGGTGCATACACATCGCTGAAACTAAACTCACTTTCCGGCCCCTTAAAATAGCCTTGCTTCTGAGCAAAGCTGATCACATCATGCGAATAAATTACTTCCACGTCGGGGTTAGATAGCTTTTCCATTTCAAGGCTGCTGATTGACCTCTTACCATCCGAAGCGCGGAAAATAGTAATGCGGGCATGGTTGGCATGAGCGCTCACATATCCGTCGGGGATGCGGATGGCCACCCATACAGCGCCTTTGTTGCGGTTCGACATCTTACCATTTTGGTCAATAAATAAATCCATTCCTTTACCGACGATCTCCATAATCCACGCTTCGTTGGGATCGGAGATTGAGAAAGTTTCACCGCTACTATAGTAGCCATATTCTTCAACCAGTCGTGCAATCCATGAGATGGCCTCGCGGGCAGTTTTGCTACGTTGCATCGAGAGAAACATAAGGCTGCCATAATCAACAATGCCTGTAGTGTCAATTAGTTCTTCACGACCACCAAAGGTGGTTTCTCCAATGGCCACCTGGAGTTCGTTCATAAAACCGATGGTAGTGAATGTTTCAGAAACCTGCGGAACCTCGCCAAGGAATTTGGCTGTGCCGCGGTCGTAGAGCTTTACTTTTGCGCCCGGTGCATGTTTTCCTCCTTGTCTGAAATACAGTTCTCCGTATCTAATATGTGAATCTGCCGCATATGTGATCATTACGGAGCCATCGGTAGATGCACCTTTGGTTACGATAATGTTGGTGCAAGGAAATACTGTGGCTGCCATCTGAGATAGCGCAATGGAGAGTAATATTCTTATTGCATTCATGGCTAAGTTGTTTGTTTTGATTTATTAGAAGTTTGACCCTAACATCAAAGCATACACAGCGAAAGAGGCCAGCCAATGCTCGCCGGCATAATCGCCACTGGCGATGTTGTGCAAGGAGGCAGTAAGATGTTTGTGGGCAGCCTCAATTATTAATTTGTTATTGGTTTTCAGGGTTTGTGCGATCCTGAAAAGACACCAGGCGCGTGAGAAATTCAGCCCGTCGAGGTGAACTAGTTTACCATCGGTTCGATCGCTCACGATGGCCGGCTCAGTAAGCAGCTTTAAACTGCCGGCTTGAAGACCCGGAAGGAATTCATTGAGCCATTTTTCGAACTGTCCGGGTTGCAGAATGCGCGCCATCAGGTCAGCTTCGGAGAGGCAGGGCGAAAAGAAATCATAGCCACCCGGTTCCCAGTCGGCAGGGCAGTTTTTATCGTTTGCATAATAATCCAGGGCCTTTTGCGCAACCAGGTTTTTCAAGGTCTGTTGCCCTGTAGTATTGGCATAATCCCAGGCAAAAGCCAACCCGAATGCGGTATTGGTGTGTTCTCCCACGCGGATAGGATAGTTGAGTTTTGGAAGAAAATCGAGATAGCGTTTTACCAGCAAATCGGTAAGGGGTTGCAGGGCTTGCAGCCAATCGCGAGCCTGCGGGTCATCCCAGGTGTATAGCTCTTCGGCTAGTTTGAGCAACCAGGCCCAGCCATAGGTTCGCTCGAAGGAAGTGTTGTTGCTGTCAAGGAAAAATGCTACTTCAACCAGGATATTCTCAGGTGTGAGATGGCGGTCAATGGCTTGGCGAATAACGACTGTTTCGGGTAAGTCGGGAAAATGTTTAGTGAGCTTAACCAGCATCCACTGGCCGTGAACTGCCGAGTGCCAGTCGAAGCAACCATAGAAAGCAGGCCTTATCTCGCGGGGTGGTTTCAGGTCGGCATCGCTGCCAAATACCTGGCCGGGTTTGTTAGGATATTCTTGTTGGATACATTTTAACACCAATTTGGCGAAATGAGATGCAAGGTCAATGGCCAAGTTATTGGTTGAATTCTCGTTTCCTTGCGAAAAAAGCGTCATTGAAAAACAACAAAGCATAACAGTTATGATGATTCTATTCTTTTTTATTAAATAGTTCGACGTGATGAACATAGTTGGCTAAATTTTGCCAAATATACTTCAACAAATCGAAAAAATAAGGAATAAGGTATCTCTGGGAAATAAGAAATGCTTACACGGAGCGAGTAAAGAAATCAGAAAGTGGGCAATTATTCAATTTTCAGTGGCTGTATTGATCGTGATTTTAAAAGGATATATCCTGCCAAAGCGATTGCAGCTCCAACAAAAATAAGCCCAATTGTAAGTATCAATGATGATCGGTTGGTTACCGGTTTTAAATTGTAATTGAATATGGCAAGGCCGAATTCATCCTTATCTTCCTGAATATTGGATGCCTTGACCGGGAAAAAGATCGTGTTGTTCTGCTGTGTCAGAATGCCATCTTCATCACTTGTTGAGGTAACAAGGTAAGAGTTATTAGAGAGTTTTGAGAAGTCAGGGTTTTTAATTCCAATTTCAGCAACCCATTTATTATTACCAAGGTAGCGGGCTACACCCTTTGCTTTAAAGTTAAGCGACCATGCACGATCCATCTCATTCTCCTTGTAATCGAAATCGTACAAGAACATAGAATTCAATGTTCTTTCAATGTCCCTTTTAAATCTGGATATGTTCTTGCCTCCATAAGCATTTTCCCACGCTTGCCATTGCATGGCATTAAGCTTAGAGGAAATTTCGATATTGGCATTTCCCATCGAATCAATTTTGAATACCAAATTCTGTTTTATGGGTTCGCGGGTTTGGCTCATGACAGCGCTAACTGATAATATCAAGAAACAAGTGTGAATCAACTTTTTCATAACAATTGAATTAATGGATTGTTGAAACAATTTGATTAAGTAATGCCAGCGATTGCTGATAGTATGGAGTGGGAGCGCCGAGAATAATACCAGTTACACCACCTCCTGACCTTTTCATAAATGCACTCCAACTGTAGTTGCCATTGTATGAGTATGACTCACCGGAATACTTTGTGAAGCTTCCTGATGCTCCATAGTTCTGATACTGCAGATTTACCCCGTTGTTTGCATAAAGCTGCTGGAGATAAACCATAGCTTCGTTGGTTGAGTTATATCCCTGGATCTGAAAAACACTGATGAAAGCAGTTCGATCAGGTGATTCGAGTTGTGTTATTAAAGGTGGCATGGTTGGGTTTGGATTATTTAACCTAAGCCAAAAGGCAGGATATTTGAAGTTAATTACCCCTTTATATGATGTCATATTTGTTTCGTTCGGGTCGGAATAGGTATACTGCTCATTAGCGCCACCCTGCTGGGGGTTGGATGCTCTTCTAGTACCTTTGCCCTCGAATGCCAAGGCTAATTCATCAACCTTCTGGCGTAGGTAGGTATCATCTTTTAGCTCCATTGGATTAATGCCGTCGGCAAATAAACTATGCACATCAACGATATCATATCTCGGATCGCCGTTTTGAACATTCACAATAAACTCATTCAGCTGTTTCATTCCCTTCTCAAGAGCTTTTTCGGCACTTATCGTACCACCCAGGCCTTCCCCTCCGATACCTGTAGCTTCGATAGCGTAAAGATTATTATTAATTCTTATACCAGGGTATGCATGGCCCGGCACAAGAAATATAACAGGGCTGATGCCTGCACAGGATAAAATGCTGGCATAGAGACAAGAAAGCTCGATACAAAGCCCTGTGTTTCCACTAACTACTTCCCTGGGTAACCGAATATGCTGAATTAACGAACTAACATCACCCAGTTGAATTGGGATGCCTTTGGTACCACTATATACCATCCCTGTTTTCAAAGTAGCATTATATATTCCAATAAGAAACCTTAAGGCTTCTTCATCTTTCATCGTAACAGATGCAGTTTCGCCCTTTAAAATTTTTTGTTGAATTGCCTGAGTATAATACTTGATAACAGGATCTTCTGGAGTAATAAAACAGGAAATAAGGCTAAGGTTTTCAAACATATCAGGGTAATTGATGATTTCTTCGTTCGGTAATGAGCTATAAACCAGATCATTCCTGCCCCTCATCTCAAATCCAAATGATTTATCATATTCTTCCTCCTTTTTATTTTTACGATAAGTGATGAAGATAGTTGCTTTTTCTTTTGATGTACTGGTCTTGTCAACAATTGAAGATGAAAATTTGGGGTATATTGTAATCACAGCACTTTGTCCCGGAACAAGATATTTGATTTTATCTACTTTGTTTTTATCAATAAACCCAGGAATTTCATAGGAAACCTCCAGGTTTTCGAGGGCTGAACTACTTTCGTTTGTAATTAGGATTTTACATAAGTAAAACCTTCCACTCAACGCTTCCTCGTTGGCGTACACTTTGTACGCAGCGGGCATTATATAGCTTGTCGGTTGAATTCTTACATTCAGTTCGCCTGTGCTAGCTATTGGTAATAAGTAATTTAACAAGATCAGAAGAGTGCCGATAACACCAAGTATCAGCGGGATAAGATACTTTTTCATGCGACAATGATTTAAGTTTGTATATAATGAAGTTGCTTTTTATGTAAGGTGTAGCAAAAATAGGGATTGATTTGCAAAAAGCCAATTGTTTTATATGTATTTTATTCAATGCGGATAGAAAAACATATAAATCTCCCCGATGTATAGATAAGCCTAAATCCGATGAGAGAAATCCTTATTTAATCTTACTACAATCGGGCTATCTCAATTTGTTCCACAAACGCTTTGCTTGCTTCTGTGTAAAATCCAGTATTTCGTTTTCGTTCATATGTTGAATCACTTGATTTTTTACTATTAATCGTCCATTGCTGATTACATGCTGCACGTGGTTTGAACGCAAACCGAAAATAAAATGCCCTAAAAAATTATCCTGACCGAATGGGGTAGGGGAGTCATAATCCAATACCACCAGGTTGTTGTCTCCATCACCCACATATCCATTTAATTCAAGATAGCGATGCACATTTCTGAAACGTTGATAAGCAGATGCATAGTTTATTACGTCGTACTTCTGGCCAACAAAAAATGCAGCCTTGGCGCTTTGCAACATGTCGCTGTGCATGCCATCGGTTCCCAGTATTATTCTTCCAGGAGCAAGGCCTTTGCCATTGAAATACCCCACTTTGTTCTTGAGGTTACTTTCCATGTTCTGGGCGATGTAAGCCTTGCTGTTTTTCAGAATTTCCCTTTCGGTTTCATCAAGGTGCAGGCCATGAACAAGGATTGTCTTTGAGGAATTCAGGAATCCAAAATCGTTCAATCGTTCCACTACTCTTTTGTTGTAATGCTGAACGCAATGTTCTTGGTCGTAAAGGTCTTCGGCCACATGTACATGAACACCAGAGTTATACTTTTCCATGAGATTGGCAGCTTTTTTCATGGTGTTGTCGCTAACCGTAAACGAAGCATGCAAACCCATCAGTCCCTGATGGTTTTTTAAATAATTTTCACTCTCTACCAATCCCTTTTCTGCCTTTTCCTGCCCATCGCGATCAGTGATTTCATAGCAGAGAAGATGTTCAACTCCCACTTTTTCAAAAGCCGCAGCAATGATCTCGAGCGAACCTTCAATGAAGTTTGGCGAAGCGTGATGGTCAATGGCAAAAGTAGCACCAGCCTTGGCACATGCCATTGCGGTGGCTAGAGCACTGGCTTCAATGCTTTCTTTGTCAAGGGCTTTATCCAGGTTCCACCAGATATATTGCAGGATTTCGCGAAAGTTCTGAGGATTTTTTACGGGAGCCGGCATACCCCTGGCCAAAGCAGAATAAACATGATGATGCCCGATTGCAAATGATTTAGTAACATATTTACCGCTGCAGTCAATGACATTATCATCAGGACTTCTCTGGATTTCGTCAAATTTTTTAAAAAACCTGAGCTTCTTCCCTGCGCCTTCTTCGACAAGGATGTGAGTTACTATGAATTCGAGCGTTTCCCAATGGATAAAGGTGGCGTTTTTGAGGATAAGAGTCATATTTTAATTTTAGTTGAACGCTGATCAAGCAAATTATCGCGGATTTATTCCGTATTTCCCGTCCGACCGCTTCAAGCGGTCTGACGGATATTAAATTAACGTTTTTTCGAGGTCATTATGGTTATAAGTTTTGATGAAATTTTGTTTGATCCATCGGACCGCTTGAAGCGGTCTGACGGTAGTCCGCCCACTGGCTGATCAGCGTTCTATAGTATTTGTGTTTCGTTTCAAAGGCAACCTCGTTCGCTTTACACCATCGAAAGCATAAAATGCATTTGCCACAGCTGAGGCAGTGGGAACCATACCTATTTCGCCAATTCCTTTGGCGCCATAAGGTCCGACAGGATCTGGCACTTCCACCATTAAAACAACAATTTCAGGGGTTTCGTGGGCACGCAGTATCTTCAGGTCGCGCATATTGTCGCTTACCAGGTATCCATTTTTCATGGGCAAATCCT
>JAUXXY010000190.1 GCA_030684735.1 Bacteroidales bacterium
CGCTCGTTTTCAATGCTTTAAAAGCAGTATCTACCTGCCATCGTTCTTTGTATATTGATTGAGCCTCATCGGGTTTATTGAATGAAACAAAGATCTGAAGTTCGGGAACCCCGTGTTTGTTTTTGACTTTTGAAGCCGAAAGATAGCAAAGCTGACCATTGACATTTACAATATTTCGGCAGAACCCATACTGGTTGATCTTTAGGTGGTTAAATAGCCATGAAGCTTTGACTCGATGACCGTTTCTTGGAATGATAACCCAAAAATTCTCACGAATGCGAATGTGGTATCGTATTCGATTGAGGTTGAGATAACCCAACCAATGATCTCCAACAAACTCTCTGTCAGCTAGCAGGCAATCAATGCTGAGAATGCCAAACAGGTCAATGTATCGCTGCATGAGTTCAATACGTTCGGCAGTGGATGAATTGCCAAATTTTGGCATCATCTTAAACAGAATGGGAAAGGCAACACCTTGATAAACAACAGCAAGAACCAGAACATTGATGTTTGTTGCTCCAAACTTCCAATTAGTTCTATCTAATGCCAGGCGGTAAGGTGGTTTATGCGGTAACAAGGCGAACACAAAGCGGGCAATAAGGCTGGTATCCAGCAGATACTCTGACATGAACCGTTGTATTCTGCGAAGAGAAGAATCAACCCTGACGTCTGTATCAAAACTGGTTGCAAGCTTTTCAAAACAAACAGTCTGAACTTTGCAAAGAGCACAGATAAATAAGCCAAAGAACTTTATTCGGGCCAGATTCATACTGTCCCCGAAAACTTGCGATAATGTAAAGAATAAAATGCTACTTTTACTTTCAAATCTGGTGTTCATGTATCTTGGTGTTAGATGTGGGAATTTATCATCTAAGATACTGAATACCAGATTATTAAATCATTATTTTCAAATAAGTTATCACCAAGTTATTAACATATATTATTGATTGTCAATTTGTTATAATTTTTGTCATGTACTAAGCATAGATTGTTAAAAAACACTACAAAGATAAAACAAAACTGAAAAATATTTTACACCATTCTCTTCAAAGATTAAAAAAAAATATCCTATCTGGAACGATAATTGTTTCTCCAAATGATTAACTTGCCATGTTATTGAAATCAATAAAATATAACTGTTATGAAATTGAAGTTGGTTTTCATTATCGGTGCGTTTGCCGCGGTAGTCATAGCCTTTGCATCTGGAAACTCCCCGCAAAAATCTAGTACAATAAATAGTAAATCCTTTGAAGGCAGATGGGTAAAGGCAGACTCGCTCAAGAAAGCCGGCATGCCTCAAGCTGCCTTGCCGGTGGTTGAAGCAATAATTGCGGATGCCCGAAAAGCCAAGGCCCAACCTACAATGATCAAGGCCATCATCTACAAAATGGCCTTATGGTCGGAGTATGAACAGGATTACCCAGAAAAAAGCATCTCCCTGCTTGATGCGGAGATTCAACAGGCAGATATGCCCTCTTACTCGATCTTGCACAGCCTGCAGGGAGAGATGTATTGGCGTTATTTTGAACAAAACCGCTACCGCGTATTCGACCGTACAGCCCTCGTCTCTACTCCGGGCAACGATATCAAAACCTGGGATGCACGCGCCATCCTTCAAAAGGCTTCAGAGCATTTTCAGGAATCGCTCAAGGACAGCGATGAACTGAAAAAGACCGATGTAGGCGATTTATATGCCATCATTGAGAAAAAGGAAGAATCCAGGCGTTACCGTCCCACTCTCTTCGATCTGCTGGCTCACCGTACTTTGGATTTCTACATGCAGGAAGAACCCTATTCCATGCCCGCTTTAAAAAGCTTTGTCCTTGACAAGGAGATATATTTTGACGAAGCCAATGCTTTTGCCAACCTTGAGCTTGAAAAGCCAGGAGATGGTATCTTTATCTATCATGCAATGGAAGTATTTAGACAAATTACAGGGTTACATTTGAGCCGTAAGGAGCCTTTTGCCCTGGTAGATGTGGAACTAAAAAGACTCTCGTATGTAAGGCAAAAAAGCATCCTGGGCGATAAAGACATCCTTTACATACAAGCCCTCGAACGGCTCGAAACAAAATATCAAAACCAACCGGTTTTCGCTGACATTGCTTTTGCCCTGGCTTCCGAACTTGAACGCCTGGGTAATAACTACGACCCTTTTACTAAACCCGAAACCCGTTTGTTGCTTACAAAAGCCAAAGAAAAATGCGAAACAGTCCTCCGCCTATTTCCCGATGAGCCGGCTACCAAAAACTGCCGCATCCTCCTGGATCGCCTTAATAAACCGGAGATAAACATCGAAACTGAATATGTGAACCTGACCGGCCAGGCAATGAAAGCTTCTGTCGCATTCAAAAACATGGCAGTTGTGTATTTCCGGCTTCTGCGCATGGAACCAGGGCAGGAACGTAGGCTCCGCGTGGGCAATCAACGCCCCGAAGACTTGCTTAAAACATACCTGGACTTGCCGGCCCTGAGGAAGTGGGAACAATACTTGCCCGACGACGGCGACTTGCAGCTCCACCGCACCGAAATAGCAATATCATCATTATCTGCAGGCTACTACGTGTTGCTGGCTTCCCAAACACCTGAGTTTATTCCAACTAACGAAACAATTGCATGGAGCGCATTCTGGGTCTCATCCATAGCTTTTGTGAACCGCGATCTGGGCAACGGTGCCTTGGAATACCGAGTGATGAACCGCGACAGCGGAAAACCCATGAAGAATGTCACAGCCACTACATATATCCGGCAATATGAACAAGCTACCCGCACCTATGAGTTGATACAGGGGCAAACTTATACCACCAACTGCGATGGCTATTTTTTCATTCCTCCTGCTGGCCGGCAGGAACGGTCGGCCAACTTCATCGTTGAATTTAAAACTCGCAACGACCGGCTGGTTACCGATAACTACTTTTACCAATACTGGCAAGAACCGGAAAAAAACCCAAAGCGTATCCAAACCCATTTATTCACCGACAGGGCTTTGTATCGCCCCGGACAAATGGTTTACTACAAAGGCATCATGGTTGAGAGTGATGGAGAGACCCACCTGGCAATGAAAAATAAAAAAACATCGGTTATCCTGTACAATGTGAACTATGAAAAAGTAACTGAGCAGTTTCACACCACCAACGAATTTGGATCATTCAACGGTAATTTTGCATTACCCAGCACCGGACTGACCGGCTATTACCAGATAAATTCGCAGCATGGCAGTATGGGTTTCACCGTTGAAGAATATCGCCTGCCACGCTTCCAGGTAGTGTTCGACACCTTGCGCGAAAGCTATAAACTGGGCGAGATGGTTACAATAACAGGAGAAGCCAAGGCATACGCAGGCAATCCCATCGGTGGGGCCAATGTAACATACAGGGTAACACGGCAGGCTAGGTTCCCATTCTGGAGCTACAGGTCAAGGCCTTACTTTCCTGCATCGCCTGAAGCAGAAATACTCAAAGGTGCAATAAAAACCAGCCCGGATGGTAAATTTAGCATCACATTCCAGGCCATCGCCGATCCCAATATACCAAAAGAACACCAGCCTGTTTTTACTTACAACATCACAGCCGATGTCACTGATATTCAAGGCGAAACGCAAAGTGGGAACACCAGCATTGCCGCAGGGTACAAAGCCCTATTACTTGATGTGAACGTGGATAAAAATATGAACCGCGACACGTTTAAAGGGTTCATCATCAAGGCCACCAACCTTAACGGGCAACTTCAAGATGTAACAGGCGAAATAATCATTGAAAAGCTGATACAACCCCACCAAGTGTTTCGCGAAAGGCGTTGGGCACAATCCGACCGGTATGTGATAGAGCAACAAGCACATAACAAGCAATTCCCACACGATATGTATAAAGATGAAAAGAATCCTGAAAGCTGGGGCTGTGAGAAAGTTGTGCTGAAGACAAGTTTTAAAACCGGTAACACACAATCCCAGTTCCCTGGAGATTTTTACAGATGGGAACCCGGAGCTTACCGGTTGGTTCTGAAAACCAAGGATACTTTTGGCGAAACTGTTGAACACACAAGGCATTTCACGCTTTTCAACCCTGCTGGCAAACAAATGCCTGCCCGCGAAATATGGTGGATGGTTCCCATTACCACCAAGGGCCAGCCTGGCGATAAAGCACAGGTGATGATCGGCTCGTCGCTAAACCTTATTGTACTCATGGAGGTTGAGTTAAAAGGTAAAATCATTGAAACCAGGAAGATACGCTTAAAACAAAACACACAACTCATTGAGGTTCCTGTTATAAAAGAACATAGAGGCAATTTTCGAATCCTCTTCACCTCGGTAGCGTTAAATCGTTCATTCACCGAAGAGATTATCGTGGAAGTGCCACGAACAGACAGGCAACTCAACATCAAGCTAGAAACCATGCGATCGAAGCTTGAGCCGGGCAGCAAGGAGGAATGGAGCTTCCTGATTACCGATGGCGAAAATAAACCAGCCATCGCGGAACTGTTGGCTGGTATGTATGATGCATCGCTCGATGCCCTTATTCCCCATGCGTGGGCGTTGAATATATCCGAACGTGGATACCAACGGATGAACTGGACCTCACAACATGCTTTTGGTTTACGAAAAAGCAGATATTTTTCTTTTAGAACCCCACCTGCGCTAATTCCATATTTCCGCGAGTATGACCAGTTGCACTGGTTCGGGTTTAACCAGTTTGGCTATTATCGCTATGCCATGCACGACATGAAAGGGATGTTGCACACTATGCGGCCAGCCATGGCCCCTGAAGCGGAAGGCCCCCAAGGACAGGTAACGGAAGCAGGCGAAAACTTGGACGCTGGGGGACAGGCTGTTCCTTCGCCTGATATTCCAAACCAATCTTCTGTGGTTGAAATGCCGGCAATGATGCTTCGGCGCGATTTCAGGGAAACGGCATTCTTCTTCCCGCAGTTGGTTACGGATAAGACCGGAAATACCAAACTGCAATTTACATTACCTGAATCGTTCACGCGGTGGAAAATGATGGGCTTGGGACACAACAAAGACCTTAGAAAAGGAAGCATTGTTCAGGAATTTGTGTCGAGCCGCGAAGTGATGGTGGTCCCTAATGCACCTCGCTTTTTCCGCCAGGGCGATCAAACAATGTTCCAGGCTAAGGTGGTGAACACCACTGCCGAACCCATCAGCGCCATGGCCTTGCTCGAACTGTTCGATGCCGTGACAATGCATTCGGTGGATGAGCTTTACGGATTACAAAGCAAACCGATAGAAATAACTATTCCTGCCAACAGTGCAAGGGATGTGAGTTGGAATCTGATCGTTCCAGTTGATGGCCCTTATGCGTTGGTTTACAAGGTGAAAGCTGCGACTAACACACACAGCGACGGGGAGGAGAAAATGATTCCGGTGCTAACAAACCGCCAACTGGTCACCGAATCCATGCCATTATTTGTCAATAGCCAGGAAACGCGTTTGTTTACCATGACTAAGTTACTCGAGAGCAGCGAACCTTCCTCAACCCTCCGACATCATCGGGTAACTCTCGAATTTACTACAAATCCTGTGTGGTATGCTGTACAGGCGCTTCCTTATCTGGCCGAGCCTCACTACCGCAGTGCCGATGCACTATTCCACAGGTTCTATGCTAATCGCCTGGCTTCCTATATCCTTAATAGCAATCGAGAAATTGAAAGGATTTTTGAAGTGTGGCGCAAAACCCAGCCCGACGCCCTTTTGGCGAACCTCGAAAAAAATCAGGAGCTGAAGAACATTGTGGTTGAAGAAACTCCCTGGCTGCGTGATGCACGCCTTGAATCGGAAAACAAGCGCAAAATAGCCCTGATGTTCGACCGTAACCAAATTGATCAGGAATTGCTACAAACCATTAAGGATCTGCTGCAGATGCAACTCGACAACGGGGGTTGGCCCTGGATGCCCGGTATGCCTGATAACCAATATATCACCCGCCAGATTGTGGCAGGGCTGGGGCGCCTGCGAACCCTCGGTGCCCTGAACCTTAGCGATTATCCTGATCTTTCGGTTAGACTTAAAAAAGCAGTTTATTACCTCGACGAGCGCATGCTCGAAGAAAAAGATCGGCTGAGCATAAAGGCCGGGGAAAAACACCTCTGTCATGGAGCCATTCAGTATTTATGGGCAAGAAGCTATTTTTCCGGCGATTATCCGTTTGGTGACAAACATGCACAAATGTTTGAATTCTGGACCGATCAGGCATCAAAATATTGGCTTGAACAACCCATTTACATGCAAGGAATGATTGCACTGGCTTTGCAGCGCACTGGTAATGCCAACAAGGCACAACAAATTTTAAGGTCCCTGAAAAACAAAGCGCTGTACAACACTGAGATGGGAATGTATTGGCGCGATCTGCAACCAGGGTATTACTGGTACCAGGCTCCCATCGAAGCACAAGCCCTGCTGATCGAAGCATTTGCTATTGTTGCTAAAGATTTCGATTCGGTTCAAAAAATGCAGCAGTGGCTGGTGAAGCAAAAACAAACCCAGGCATGGAAAACCAACCGGGCTACTGCCGAAGCAATCTATGCCATCCTAATGCATGGAAAGCCGTTGCTGGCTCCGAACAAGGATATAACTGTTACTATCGGTGGCATAACAATCGATCCGGCGAAAGACCCTGCTATCAGTGAGGAAGCCGGAACAGGGTATTTCAGAATATCATGGAACCGTAGTGAGATTACTTCCGATATGGCCATGATTACAGTGAATAACAAAGGCAAATCCATTGGATGGGGAGGACTCTACTGGCAGTATTTTGAACAACTCGACCGCATCACCCCACATGAAACGCCGTTAAAACTCAGCAGGAGCATAATGCGCGAAAAATTAACCCGATCGGGAACCGTGTTAGAAAAAGTAAATGACACTACACCATTAAAAGTTGGGGATAAAATGGTTTTACGTATCGAACTTCGCGTGGACCGCGACATGGAATATATACACATGAAAGACTTACGCGCACCGGCATTCGAGCCAATCAATCAGATATCGCAATATCATTATCAGGGTGGATTGAGTTATTACGAAAATCCACGCGATGTGGCCGCACATTACTTCTTCCAGTACCTTCCAAAAGGCACCTGGGTGTTTGAATACCCGGTTTTTGTAACCCAATCCGGAAACTTTTCATCAGGCATCACCACCATCGAGTGTTTGTATGCACCGGAATTTAAAGCACATAGCGAAGGCATACGCATCAACATACAAAAACAGTGATTTACACATCTTCGCTGTTAATAAATATGAAAAACATACCCAATGTAGGGGTTTGGCCACGTGATTTGCTTTATGATTGTTGCTATTAGGGTGATGTTAAACCTAATTTAGCACATTAAGAATGCTTCAGCCTCCTACGTCGGCTTCTTGCCTGCCGGCAAGGCAAGCCCAATGACGTCATTGCGAGGAGGAACGACGAAGCAATCTATACACCATTCGATGCTTAACTTAACAAAAGGGTTGCAAGGAATATTAACGCGAAGGCAGCAGGTACAGAAAGATGGCAAAGAAATGGCAGATACTGCCTCCCAGCACAAAAAGATGCCATATTACATGGCTAAAGCGATATTTGCGCCACAAATAGAAAATTACGCCCAGCGAGTAAGACAATCCCCCTGCCAATAGCCAATAGATCGCACCGGCAGGTACGTTTTGAACCAGAGGCCCCAAGGCAATAATAATGATCCAACCCATTCCGATATACAACAAGGTTCCTATGATCCTTAGCTTGTCGGAGTAGAAAAATATTTTGAACAGCACCCCGGCTATGGCCAACCCCCAGATGATACCGAACAGTGTCCAACCCCAGGGGCCACGAAGAGGCACCAGGCAAAAAGGGGTATATGTCCCCGCAATAAGCATGAAGATGGAGGCATGATCAAAAAGGTTAAAGAATTTTTTGGTTTTCTTTCTCTGGATGGCATGGAAGAGCGTGCTTGACATATAAAGTATAATCAAGCTGGCGCCATAGATTGAAAAACTCACGATTTGCCAGGTATCGCCATTGCGGATGGCTGCGAAAACGATCAGCAGCACCAGGGCTGCTATACTCAGCAAAACTCCTATGCCATGAGTGATGCTATTAAAAATTTCGTGTAAATAAAGTACCCAGCGGCGGCGTTCCATATAGTCTCCAATTTGATAAGCAAAGATGTAAAAGTAAACATTAGGTTTACAGCTAATCTAAACTCTGAAATTACCTGTGTATTGCTTGCCTAAAGTAGTTTTTTCTTTGAAGTAATTTATAGTGAGGTTGGCCACGTTTTATACATCACCATTGTTTCATCTGGCAATTTCATTACTTTTATGCCCCTAATCACAACACACAAAATCAGATTTGATATGAGAAAGATTGCATCAATGCTCTTGCTTTTACTAATCAGCTTGGCCCTCAAGGCCAACCCCACGCAGGGCCTGATTAATAATTCGGGAAATGCTCAAGACTACCCTGGAAGCAACCTGCTGATTCTCTTCGACAGCACCGAAGTAGATGTCAAGGACACAGGTTTAGGCTATTTTCACATGCATCAATTGATTAAAATTCTGACTAAACAAGGTGCGCTTGAAAAACGTGTGATTTGTATTGACTATGACCCGCTATCAGCAGATGTTGAATTTAAAATGGTGAAAATTTACCGGAAAGACGGTACCATCCAAGAACTCGACCTGGCCAATGTGCTTGATTATGTGGCCCCCGCGAGGGCGATCTACTGGGGCGCAAGCGAAAAAATGATTGAGATAGGCAGGCTTGAACCGGGTGATGCCATAGAGATCAGATATTTTAAAAAGGGATTTACCTATGCATTGCTTATGCAGGATGATGAAGATAGATTTATTCCACCCATGAGAGGTCATTATTACGATATTGTTCCCTTTTGGAGCAGCGAGCCAATACTCAAAAAAGTTTATGTTGCCAAGCTGCCACCCAACAAACCACTGCAATTCGAGTTTTATAATGGCACTTGCAGTGCCTCCGTTAGGTTTGAAAACGGGAAGCATGTTTACTCATTTACCCAAGAAGATATCCTTCCGTTGAAACGCGAACCAAATATGGTTGATCCGTTTGATGTAGCGCCTAAATTATTGCTCACAACCAGCCCCGATTGGGAGGCAAAGTCAAGGTGGTTTTACGGTGTGAATGAGGATTATGGGAGCTTCGAACCTACTCCTGAAACCGTTGCTTTTGTGAGAGAGTTGCTCAATGAAGCTAAAACAGAGATGGATAGCGTTTCAGTACTCACTCATTGGGTTGCCGATAATATGCGTTACTCGGGTATTTCGATGGGGCCCGGCGAAGGTTTTACCTTACATAATACAGGGATGAATTTCCGCGACCGCTGTGGGGTATGTAAAGATAAGGCTGCATTACTCATCTCTTTCTTGCGGATAGCCGGCTTCGAATCTTATGCCGCCATGACTATGGCCGGTTCGCGCATCGAAGATATCCCAGCCGACCATTTCAACCACAGTGTCACGGTGGTGAAGCTGTCGGATGGAAAATATCACCTACTCGACCCCACTTGGGTGCCTTTTGTGCGAGAATTGTGGTCGAGTGCCGAACAACAGCAACACTACCTGATGGGACTTCCCGAAGGCGCTGACCTGATGGCTACACCCATCTCGCCACCCGATAATCATTATCTCAGGATAAATGGAACCTCTGAACTGAAACCTGATGGAACCCTGGTAGGCGAGCTAACAGTTGAGGCTGAAGGCCAGACAGACGCTGCCATCCGTGGCATGTTCACACGCGATTACAAGTCGCAGTGGGATAGAAGTGTGGAAGCAGAACTATTGAGGGTATATCCAAAGGCACAAATTCTTTCAATGGATTATGGCGACCCCATTGACTATATGGCTGGGCCCATCAATCTGAAAATCAACTATCAGATTCCAGGATTTGCGTTTGCGGGAGCCAGGGAATTGTTTTTTGTGCCGTTGTTGTCGGGTAACTTCATGAGCCGGGCCATGGGGCACCTCTCATTGAATACCGATCTGGCTGAACGCAAATATGCCTTCCGCGACCGTTGCAGTCGCCTGGTTCAGTTAAACGAAACAATCACTCTGCCACAAGAGTATGAAGTCGTGCTTCCCATGCAGCAGCTTGTGCATAACGGACAGGCCGCATCCTATAAAGGGGGCTTTGTTAAACAAGGCAATACACTAGTGATTAACCAGGAAGTGATACTTGGTAAAAGGGTGTATGAACCCGAAGACTGGCCTGAGGTAAGAGCCGCTGTGCAAGCCCACAAAAACATGGCTGAGATGCCAGTGATTCTGAAGAAATTATAAGGGTTTCATCAATAAAAAAAGAAGACATGAAAAGATATATTTTGCTGATAATCCTGACATTATCATTAAGTGTACCACTTTTTGCCCAGTACGAAAATGCCGATGCCATTTATGAAAAAATCATTCACGAATATACCCTGAACAAAGATGGCAGCACCGTTTACAGGGAGTTCAAACAGTTGAAGTTGTTGAGCTACGTATCGTTCAACAGGATGTATGGTGAAACATTTATTGTTTATAATCCTCATTACCAGGATTTAAGCATCCATGAATCCTATACTGTTATGGCTAATGGCTTAAAAGTTCAGGCACCGGCTAATTCGTTTAATGAGGTTTTGCCCCGTAGTGCGGCCCAATCAGCAACCTTCAATCATCTGCGCGAGATGGTGGTAACACACATAGCCACCGAAATCGGCGCCACCATCTTTCTCGATTACAGCCTTGCGACAAAAAATGGTTTCTGGCCTGCCCTGATGGGCAATGTTCTGATGCGAGAATCGTCGCCCATCCGCGAAATGGAGATAAGGGTAAAGATACCCAGCGGTGCAAAGCTTAACTACAAGTTGTTCAACAGTGAAGCCAAGCCCGTCGTCCAATCGAAGGGTGCAGATCGTGTTTATATATGGACGTTTACCAATATACATGCTTCGCTGAAAGAACCCTATACAGGAAAATATCAGGCTTTTGTTCCCCGCCTCGTATTCAGCACCTCTGATAATATTTCAGTTATGATCCGTTGGATAGCTCAGCAACCCGCCTTCGATTTTGAGTTGACTGATAAAATACGTAGCAAAGTAGATAAAATGGCAACAGAACAACCTGACGAAATGAAACTGCTGCTTGCCATTCAAAAAGAAGTAGCACAGCAAATAGTTTTCGATAGGGTTGAGCCAATCTATGTTGGGTTCAGGGCGCGAAAACCTGTGGCAGTTTATGACAGCAATGGAGGCACCCAGCTCGAAAAATCAATACTTCTGGCTGCCATGCTACGCCATGCGCGCTTTAATGCTACCCCGCTGTTGGCCGGACCGAAGGCATTGTTTGATGTAAAACTTGCCAACCTGCTGTTGTTAGATGAGGTGGTCATATTGGTTCAAACCAAAAACAATGGAAGAATTTACCTTTCTGCCACATCATCCGAAAAACAAAGCCTTGACCTCAAATACTCCGATGCCATATTTATTCCACTATCAAGGGACAAAAACATCTTGCCCATCACCCCCATGACAGCTGTTAATGAGATTACCCTCTGCGGAAAATTTTCATTAGATGCCAGCCTTAAACTTACAGGGAGTATGACCGCCGAACTTACCGGAGCGCTCAATCCTTTCCTGGCCCTGCAGGAAAACAACAAAAGTGCAGCGGGAACAATCACCGGTGGCATCTTTGCCAAAGGAGATGAGGCCACTAAAGTGGTGAGTAGTACTAAAGATAAATCTGTTGTGAACTTTTTGGTTGAGAAAGAGAACCTGATTAAAAAGGGCAGCGGATATTACCACTGGGAGCTTCCTGCAATGAACCTCGCCTTCGAAAGCTGGAACATCAGCTACCTGACGGGCAGCAGAACTGATCCCATCACAATTCCCTACACCATCACCGAGAAATATGAATACACCATTGAACTTCCCGAGGATTATGAAATCATCAACCAAAAGTTTGAGAAGAGCCTGAGCAGCGTAGCCGGTTTTGTGAATATTTCAATCCTTCCCTCAGGGAATCATCTGCACATCAAACGGGTAATCAAGATAGATCAGAAAATCATATCGGCGGATGATTACGCTGGTTTCCGGGACATAATAAATGCCTGGCTCGACCGCAATCACCGGATCATTGTGTTTCGTAGAACGGAATGACTTCTGTCAATGCGTGGTTCCGCTTAAGCGATGCTCCAGCTGAAATATTTTATAGGTGCCTCGTAAGAGTGGATATTCGAAATAAAATGTCTGTTTTATTTTTCGATGATGACAATCGCATTCACCATATCGCGGATATGCGAAAGCGACACCTGTATGTTGATAATATTGGTTTCAGCAACAAAAGCGCGCGTTTTACCGGATAAGACAATGATGGGTTTGCCCAGGTGATCGTTTGTGACCTCAATTTCGTTGAATTGTAACCCATCGCGCCAGCCTGTGCCAATGGCTTTTAGAAAGGCTTCTTTGGCAGCAAAACGAGCAGCATAATGTTGGGCTTTGTTTTTCCTGGATTCGCAGTAGATGATTTCCCCAGGAGTAAAAAGCCTTTCCTTCAGCCCTGAATTACTCTCAAGTTGTTTCTCAATGCGACCTACTTCAATGATATCTGTGCCTATTCCGAAGATCAATGGACTGTGGTTTTATGCTGCAAGATAAGAAAAAAAATAATGAGCGCTTAAATTGCACCCAAAGCCTTGCCTACTTTAATAAATTTTTCAATGGCGAAGTCAATGTTTTCTTTCGTGTGTGCGGCACTTAACTGCACCCTGATCCTCGACTTGCCTTTTGGAACCACCGGATAGTAAAAGCCGATGACATAGATGCCTTCGAGCAGGAGTTGGTTGGCAAAATCCTGCGAGAGCTGGGCATCGTTTGGTAAATGCCCGAACAAAACAGGCACAATCGGATGGGTTCCCGGGACAATTTTAAATCCAGC
This sequence comes from Bacteroidales bacterium, assembly GCA_030684735.1. Lineage (GTDB taxonomy): Bacteria > Bacteroidota > Bacteroidia > Bacteroidales > JAAYJT01 > JAAYJT01. The sequence goes on from JAUXXY010000190.1 coordinate 12,932, forward strand.
CTCTTCCATTCCCTTTCGAAAATGTTTTGTGTTTTCTTCCAGTTTATCGCGCAGTTGTGTAGTTTCGGTAAGGATATTCAGCACCTCGATCGTAGCACCTGCAATTCCGGGAGCAAGAGAATTGGAGAAGAGATAAGGACGCGAACGCTGGCGCAGTAAGTCAATGATTTCTTTGTGGCCCGAGATGCAGCCCCCCGAAGCACCGCCCAATGCCTTGCCGAAGGTGGTAGTGATGAGATCAACGCGCCCCAGTGCATTGCAATATTCGTGCGTACCGCGCCCATTAGTCCCTATAAAACCGGTGGCGTGCGAGTCGTCAATCATCACCAGGGCATCGTATTTATCGGCCAGGTCGCATATTTTATCTACCTGGGCAATGATGCCGTCCATTGAGAATACACCATCTGTAACAATCATTTTATATTTGGCACCGGAAGCTTCTTTCAGTTTTTCTTCCAGGTCGGCCATATCATTGTTCAAATACCTGAAGCGTTGTGCTTTGCAAAGCCTTACCCCATCAATAACGGAGGCGTGGTTCAGTTCGTCGCTGATGATGGCACTTTCCGGGCCTAACAAGGGTTCGAAAACCCCCCCATTAGCATCAAAAGCTGAAGAAAAAAGGATGGTGTCTTCGGTGCCGAGGAATGCGCTTAGCTTTTCCTCCAACTGTTTATGAACTAATTGTGTGCCGCAGATAAATCGAACCGATGCCATACCAAAGCCCCATTTAAAATAGGCATAATTACCCGCAGCCATCACCCGCGGATCATTGCACAGCCCCAAGTAGTTGTTTGCGCAAAAGTTAAGTACATCGAGCCCAAGGCTCGTTTTGACATGCACACCTTGTGGAGTCATCAATATGCGTTCGGTTTTATAAAGCCCGTCGGCCTTGATTCTGTCAAGTTCGAGTTTGAGAAACTCCTGAAATTTTCCGTACATAATATTTTCTTTTTATACTGCCTGTTTATATTCGGGGTACAAAGGTACGGAATGAGATGAGGTGATAAAATTCAAAGGCACTAAAGTCCTATGAATTTGAAAGAAAAGCACAGTAAAATTAAATTTATGGCGATCGTATTCGATATTATGTCGTATATCTGGCGATTAAAAACACCATTATGATAAAAAGAGAGTTACAGGATAAGATTCAGAAAAAAATGTTTTCGGGGAAAACCATTTTTTTGTTTGGTCCCCGGCAAGTAGGAAAGACTACTTTGCTGAAGAAATTGCATCCCCTAACCTGGACAAGCCAGAACCAAACAGGAATAATAGCAAATAGCAAAATGCAAAATTTATGAGCAAACTTTCGGATGATTTGTCGGACCGTTTTTTGAATTTTGCGGTCAATATCATTAATCTTGAAAGTCCATTAGGTATAACCCCGATTTAGGGAATGTTGCTTTTCACCTTTTAGGTTTGTGAAAAGCATACATTTCCTTAATCGTTGAGCGAGAATCGCTCAATTTGGGTAAAACATATTCAGGGCGTCATATTTACGGGCAACTTTTTCGCGCCGGAACATCTACTGGTGCTAATCATGAAGAAGCGAGAGCAGGGGAAAGCAGGGCGGATTTCATTCATAAGATGCAGGTAGTATTAAAAGAGCTCCGTGAGGCGCATTACTGGATTAAACTTATTGTAGCAGTACAATTAATTCTTTCTGAAAATCAAAAATTGGAAAATGAATTTGCAATTTGCAATTTGATATAACGTTTTTAAGGATAAACTAAAAAATATTTTGCCATTTTTGGTTAGAATATTGATGATAAGACACTAATGCCGACATCACAATCTGGATGAATGCGGATAATACTGAGGACAGGGAGATGTTAAACAACATCAGCAGTACAAGGGCACTGCAATTATTCCCTGTAGGGTCTTTGGCTATTATAGATGAAGCACAAAGGCTTGAAAATTGGCTGCTTTTAAATTCAAATGAAAGTCAAAACAAGGCCAACAATACAACGACATTTTTTCAAAAGCATACCTCCATGCTGAAACCTCAATTATTGATCGTGAAAGTTTCCGGGAATTCCTGAAATTATAGAACAGTAGTTGAGTTATTTGATTTGATAATATTTACTGTTTTGACAATGAGCCTATTTAACCCTTGACGCCTCCCGCATCCACTCATTCTGTAACTTTGCATCCTCAAAGAATGAATTGATGATGAACATCGCCGCACTGGTTTCGGGAGGGGTGGATAGCTCGGTAACCATTCCGCTGTTGAAGGAACAAGGACTGGAGCCGGTAATCTTTTATATTAAAATTGGCATGGAAGACAAGGCCGGTTTTATGGATTGCCCTTCGGAAGAGGATATTGAGATAGTTATCTGGATAGCCCGGAAATATGGCTGCCGCATGGAAATAGTTGATTTACAGAAGGATTATTGGGAAAGCGTGGTGGCTTACACACTCGATGCCGTGAAAAAAGGACTGACTCCCAATCCCGATGTGATGTGCAACTTGATGATCAAGTTTGGCGTATTTAACGACCGCTATGGCAATGATTTTGACCGTATCAGTACAGGACATTATGCGGGCAGGGTGGAGCAGCATGCAAAAGTATTTTTAGGAACCGCCCGCGATCATGTGAAGGATCAAACCTATTTCCTAGGCCGGATTACGGCGACACAAATGAAAAAACTGATGTTTCCGCTTGAGAAGCTGATGAAACGAGAAGTACGCGAAATGGCTCATAAGATGAAACTTCCTAGTGCCGCCCGCCGCGACAGCCAGGGAATATGCTTTTTGGGCAAGATCAACTACAACGATTTTATACGTCGTTATGTGGGAGAAAAGGAAGGTAGTATCATTGAACTGGAAACCGGAAAAATCCTGGGCCAGCATAAAGGCTATTGGTTTCATACCATTGGTCAACGCAAAGGCTTAGGCCTGGGACAAGGCCCCTGGTTTGTGGTAAAAAAGGATGCGCAGGAAAACATCATTTATGTTTCAAATGGCTATGACCCACAAAGCCAATATAGCAATCAGGTTACGTTACTCGACTTTCGGTTTATCACAGAAGACCCCTGGGCCGGTTCTCAGGAAAAACATCCGGTTACATTTAAAATACGCCATACACCCGAGTTCACTCAGGGTGTGATGGAGCAGCAAGGCAACACTTACCTCATTCATTCGGAGGCACCCATTGCCGGCCTCGCCCCTGGACAATTCGGAGTGGTTTACGACACCCAAAAAAAGATTTGCATAGGCAGCGGGGTGATAGGGTGAGAGTATGATTTACTTTTATCATGGTTAGCTATGTTGATGCAACCAGCGTGAAAAGTAAACGTCATAAACAGCATAGAATTTTTTACCCTCTTCATTGTGATCAATATAGATCATCTGTTTTTCAAGCAATGCTTCAAGAGATCGGGAAACTGCTGAAGCGCTTACCAACGCATGGTCCATTATAAACCGCCCGGCCATAGGCATAAAGACCGGCTGTTCTAACGCAATGGCTTTCAAAAAATTCCATTGCTGGCGCGGAATCATGTTGCGGTAAGAAAAGAATAATGGCTCATACTCATTCAAAATCTGTATGCAGGCATCTTTCACGTCATTCAGGGAGATGCTGGAAGAAACCGCATTACCGAAAAGGCGATTACTTAAATGTTGGGTATAAAAGGTGTGCCTTCCGGTCCATTCCAAAATATAATCTAATGCCTCGTTGGTGAGTACAATGTTTTGGTTATTAAAATGGGTAAGGATAAAAGCGGAATAATCATCCCTGCTGATGCGATTGAGTTGCATGTACTGGGTCATTCCAAAGAAAGGTTTTTTGGCGGAACCAAACATCTCAGTTAACAGATGCTGTTGACTGCCAGCGAATATAAACGTTACATCAGTGAGTGACTGCATGATGCTTCTTAGCAATGACTCGGTATTTGTTTCAGGATATAAAGCAATCTGTTGAAACTCATCCAAGGCAATAAAAACCTGTTTATTCAGGCCTGTCAGCATTCTGAAAAGATCAATCAGCGAAGCTTCTTCTTGTTCTTTATTTGCTGATGTAATAATTACTTCTGGTTGTCCGCTTAGGGTGTTGAATGTGATAACCGGCCGCAGTGATTTTATCATATCAATTAATTGTTTTCCCCAGGCTTTTTGCTTCGGTGCTGATTGCCACAAAGCAGTAGCCAATGCATTGATCAGATCTTTGCGCTCAACAGTAGTTTGCAAGTCGCAATAGATACATATTGCTTCTTCATCGGGGATTTGATAAAAAACATGATGAATAAGTGCTGTTTTACCAAGCCTTCGAATAGAAATCAGTAAAACATGCCTTCCGTTGCGAAGCGCATTCAACAAATTATGCGTTTCCGACTCACGGTTACAGAACAGGGCAGGGTCTTGATAACCACTGATAAGAAATGGATTACTTCTTTTAATCATAAGTTTCATTTTTGCATTACGCAAAATGCGTAATGCAAAAATAATAATATTTTTTACCTTAAACGATTCGTAGAAGGAAAATAATTCGTTGTACGAAATCATACTGCTTAATAACAGCGGTTTAGCCTTAATAATTCTTGATACCCCATGGGTAATTTAAAAACATGGTTTTGGTTGTTTCTATGGATAGGAAGCCCCACGGGCTTAGGAAATGTTGTTCAGCGTAGGAGAAAAATTTCAATAGAAAAAAATGCCAATGTGGGTTTTTTTCCCGTAGGGAATGAAAGCTAATCACGAAGTTTCGGGATAATTTTTATTAGGGCGGCCTACCAGTCGAATCCGCCCGCTGGCGGAATAAGAAGGGGTTAGCCTGCATTATTTTAGCACATTATAGAGATTTTAAAATAAGAAGGTTAAAATTTTCTTCTTTTTATTCACACAACTAAAAAATTAGTTGTACTATTGCATAATATTCAACTAAAAATATAGTTATTGTGCTATAAAATTAGTTTATTGAACCGGTCAGTTGTTTGTAGTGGCCGAACGAACATTAATCTATCGTATAAAAAAGAATCATGAAAGAACTCACAAAAGCCGAAGAGCAGGTGATGCAGGTGCTATGGAAGTTGGGCAAGGGCTTTGTAAATGACCTGCTTGAGTATTTTGATGAACCCAAACCTGCTTACACCACTGTTTCGACCGTCATCAGGATTTTGGAAAAAAAGGGTTTTGTAAACCATAAAGCTTACGGCAAAACCCATGAGTATTTTCCAACTATTACAAAGAAGCAATATGCTGGCTCCATATTTAGCAACCTGCTTAGCAATTACTTTGGGAATTCATACCCATCATTGGCTTCGTTTCTTACCCGCGAAGAAAACCTGAGCCTTGAAGACCTGGAAGTAATGCGTAAGATCATGGATAAGGAAATTGACAAACAAAAATCCAACACTAATGAATAACTTTAGTAATTGGCTAATTTATTCAGCCTTGGCACTGGTGTTTTTCTACGGCATTTATCTTCTATTCATGCGCAGGCTGGAATTATTAAAAACAAGCAGGCTTTACCTGCTGGCTACCATTATAATGGCTGTGCTGATACCCCTGCCATGGCAAAAATTAGCAGGAAGCGCCAGGGAAGTTGTGGCCACATTCAACCTTCATGTGTTCACGGTTTTGTCACCTTCAATAGAAATACAAACCAACCAGGGCTTTAGTTGGGCGGATTTTATATTCACAACCTACTTTTTTGTGGCGATTTTCTTGTTTGCATTTTTCCTATATTCAAATATACGCATATACTTGATGATTCGCCGCCTGGAAAAAATTCGGACAAATGGCGTAATGATTCTGTTAGCTGATCACGATGTTCTACCTTTTTCATGGTTTGGCAAGATAGTGATAAGCCGGAAGGATTTTAACAGCGGGCGTTTTGAAACCATACTTTCGCACGAGAGGACTCATATCCGCCAGTACCACTTCATTGATTTGCTTATTGTGGAGGTATTAACCATCCTGCATTGGTTCAACCCGGCCATTTGGATGTACAGGCATTCTATCCGAAGCATTCATGAATATCTCGCAGACAGGGAAATTATCCGATCGGGCTTCCAGGCCATTGATTATCAGCGTATTCTTGCCGGATTGTCGGGATTTGTACCGGCAGGTGTATTGACAAATAACATGAACCATTCACTTCTTAAAAACAGATTTATTATGATGACAAAAACAAAACCAGGAAAATTGGCACAAGTAAGGCTGTTTTCGGCCATGATTGTTGCCTTGTTGGTCGGGTGCAGCGTTTTTATCGCCGCATGCCAAAGTCAGAATAAAATGGTGAAATCTCCAATCGAGTTGGACAATTCGATAAGCGTGACCACTCAGAAACAAGGAGATACAATGACATCTGTAACTTCCGGAGATAGTATAATTGTTGTTGACGAATCGCCCACTTTCCTAGGGGGCGAGGGCGCGCGTATTAAATATTTAATAGACAATATCCGCTATCCTGAAACAGCCAGGCTGAAAGGTGTTCAAGGCGTTATCTTTGTCTCCTTTGTGGTTGAAGCAGACGGTGCGATTACCAACATAAAAATTCTCAGAGGTATCGGGAGTGGTTGCGACGAAGAAGCCGTAAGGGTTGTCAGCAAAATGCCAAAATGGAACCCGGGTAAGCTGAGAGGTCAACCTGTCAGGGTTCAGTTTGTTATGCCATTTAAGTTTAGTTTGTGAATAAGTAGGTTAGAATTTTGATCATAAATCGCTGAGTCGCGAAGTTGCTAAAATTAATATGAATGCTCATCACAGAAGCACGAAGATAAGGGAGTTTCGCGGAGAAATTCTCGGTGGTTCTCTATTCTCTCCGTATCTCCGTGGTTTATAAAATCCTTTCTTATGCTGCTGAGCAGTTACTTTTTTAGTGAACTGTTTATAATATGCCCAAGCTGTAAAATGTCATTAATATAACAAGCAAAATACGATGAAATTCGTTTTAATCGGCTTGGCTATGATGCTAAGCTTTCACCTGACAGCTCAAAATAATACCAGGCGACTTAACCGGCATAAAGAAAACCATCAGGCGCATGGGCGATGGATATATTATTATGGTGATAGTGTTGGGAAGATACAATGTGCCGGGCGCTACAAAAACGGGATACCTGTGGGGCGGTGGATGACGTATTATGAAGATGGAAGTAAATATGTAAGGACCCGCCACTTTAAAGAACGCGCCAGGGAAGTGCGGTTCCATCCCAATGGCAAATTGGAGAAAAAAGGTTGGTCAAAACTTATGTTGGACGATCCTTCGGGCATTCGCTACTATTGGCATGGCAAATGGAAACTGTATGACGAGAATGGCAAGCTGTATCGCATAGTGCTTTTCAGCGAAGGGAGGGTAATAGATGTAATTAAAAACCTCGATCCCGAAAAAGAAGGGATAGAGATGACGAAATAAAGCCAACAAACCGACAGCTTATCCTTCGATCGCTGCCACACCCGGAAGTGTTTTACCTTCAATAAACTCGAGCATAGCACCGCCACCCGTTGAAACATAGCTCACCTTGTCGGCCAGTTTGAATTTGTTAATTGCTGCCACCGAATCACCGCCGCCCACCAGCGAAAAAGCGCCTGTCTCACTACTGGCTGTAGCGATGGCCAATGCAATATCCCTGGTTCCTGTGGCAAAGTTGTCCATCTCGAAAACGCCCATGGGTCCATTCCAAAGTATGGTTTTCGACGATTTAATTATTTTCCTGAATTCGGTAATTGATTCGGGTCCAATATCTAAACCCATCCAGCCATCGGGAATTTTATCTGATGCACACAATTTTTTTTCTGCATCATTAGCAAAAGCATTGGCAATCATGACATCTGTTGGTAATATAAGATTCACACCAAAAGATTTTGCACCTTCGATGGTGTTTTTTGCCAGCTCGAGTAGGTCTTCTTCCACCATCGAACCGCCCACTTTTCCTCCCATGGCCTTGATGAAAGTAAACATCATCCCACCACCAATGATCAGGTTATCAACCTTGCTAAGCAAATAGTTGATTATCTGTATTTTGGTTGAAACCTTGGCACCGCCTAATATTGCTGTAAAAGGCTTTTGTGCTTCTTTCATCACTTTGTTTAAACTGCCCACTTCACCAGCCATCAGGTAGCCAAATACTTTGTCGTTTGGGAAAAACTCAGCCAAAATGGTAGTGGAGGCATGTGCCCGGTGTGCAGTACCGAAAGCATCGTTTACATAAACATCGCCTAGTGCAGCAAGTTTTGCGGTAAAGTCGCGGTCGCCGGCTTCTTCTTCTTTATAGAACCTAAGGTTCTCAAGCAGAAGCACTTCCCCAGGTTTGAGGGCGGCAGCCTTTCTACCGGTTGATTCACTGATGCAATCATCGGCAAAATTAACTCGTACTTCCAGTTTCTCGGCCAGATAACTAACAAGATGCTGCAAAGAAAGCTTGTTTTCATGTCCTTTTTTCGGGCGGCCCAAGTGCGACATAAGGATGACCGAACCACCATCGCCCAAAATTTTCCGGATCGTGGGAATGGTTGCATCAATACGCGTGGTGTCGGTGATGCGTTGACCATCATCCAAAGGAACATTAAAATCAACCCGCACAAGTGCTCTTTTAGCAGCAAAATTATATTCGTCAACTGTTTTCATATTAAAATAAATTATTGTATATCAATTACATAAGTTGAATTATCGAATTCAAAATTTGCTGCAAAGATATAAAAGTTGGGTATAGATTCAGCTCAGGTGATCAGATGCTCCTTGCATGTATATCCATGTATTTGCTTTCAAGAAATTTTTACCTTTGTGGTTACCCAGAACAACATCATGATGGAAAACTATAAAGGCACAATCACTTCGAAGCTTCCCAACGTTGGCACCTCAGTTTTTGCAATCATGTCAGGATTGGCCACCCGCCACAAGGCATTAAATCTGTCGCAGGGATTTCCCGATTTCCCGATTTCAGAAAAACTTATTTCGCTGGTTCACAAATATATGACCAAAGGATTCAACCAGTACGCTCCTATGCCGGGGGTGTTGGCATTACGGCAGGCCATCGCGTCGAAGGTTAAAAAGCAATATGGGATTGAGTATGATCCTGAAACCGAGATTACAATTACAGCTGGAGCCACACAAGCCATTTACTCCATCATTGCAGCGTTAATCAGGCCTGAGGATGAGGCAATTGTGTTTGAACCGGCTTATGACAGTTATGCACCGGCCGTGAAGCTCAACGGCGGTTTGGTAAAATATGCCCAACTCACTGCGCCAAATTTCTCGATTGATTGGAAAAGCTTCCCGGCACTTATTTCGAGCCGTACGCGCCTAATCATTATCAATTCGCCACATAATCCAACCGGCAGTGTGCTGAAACCCAAAGATATAGCCGAACTTAAAAGGATTACCCAAAACCGCGATATCGTCATCCTTAGCGACGAAGTGTATGAACATTTGATTTTTGATAATATTCCACACGAGAGCATTTGCCGGTACCCCGAAATTGCCAGCAAGAGCTTTGTGGTGGGTTCGTTCGGCAAAACCTTTCATGCTACTGGTTGGAAAACGGGCTTTGTGCTTGCTCCGTCCAATTTAACAGCCGAACTGCGTAAAACACATCAGTTCGTCGTTTTTGCATCAAACACCCCAATTCAACACGGCATAGCCGAATTCATAGATAACGAAGAAAATTACAATTATCTTTCAATGTTTTACCAGGCAAAGCGAGACATGTTTCTCGAACTGATTGCTCCTTCAAAGTTCAAACCCCTGAAATGCAGTGGAACCTATTTCCAGGTGCTCGACTATAGCGCCATTAGCGACGAAAAAGAAATGGATTTTGCCGTAAGGCTCACAAAAGAGCACAAAATTGCTTCGGTACCCGTTTCATCATTCTATCATAAAAACAACGACTATAAGCACCTGCGCTTTTGTTTTGCCAAAACGGAAGAAACCCTTAAGAAAGCTGCCCAAATTCTATGCAAGATCTGAGCATAACGCTGATTCAGAGTGCGTTGCATTGGAGAAGTTCTTTAGCGAACCAGCAACAATTCGAAAAGGCATTTAAAAGAATTAATGGTAAAACCGATTTGGTGATTCTACCCGAAATGTTCACCACGGGATTTGCCATGCATCCCGAAGGCTTATCGGAATCCATAGACGGCCCAACAACCCAATGGCTGAAAACTCAAGCCAAGCGATTGGATGCTGCCATGATGGGTAGCTTCATTGTCCAGGAGGAAGGAAATTATTTTAATCGTTTGGTTTTTATAAAACCTGATGGGCACATGCAGTATTACGATAAGAAGCATCTTTTTAGGATGGCAGGCGAGAACAAGCAATATCAATCAGGTGATAAAAAGCTGGTAGTCAATTATAAAGGTTGGAATATCCTTCCCTTGATTTGCTACGACCTTCGTTTTCCGGTGTGGAGTCGAAACAGACTTGTTAAAGAACAGTTTGAATATGATTTGATGGTAGTGATTGCCAACTGGCCGAAAAAAAGAAGCCATGCATGGAAAACCCTACTAATGGCAAGGGCTATTGAGAACCAAGCTTTTGTGGCAGGAGTAAACCGTATTGGGAGCGACGATAATGGGATTGCCTACAGTGGCGATTCGATGGTGATTGATCCTTGGGGAACACCCATATCGGTAGCCCCGGCTAATCAACAACATATTAAAACAATCGCTATTTCAAAGAAAAAACTCGATGAAATCAGGAATAATTTTGCCGTAAGCCTCGATTGGGACGACTTTATGATAAAAGCCACTCAACGAAGTTAAATGTCATTATCCTGAATCCGTGAAGGTATTCGTCATTGCGAGGCACGAAGCAATCTCTCCGATTATAAAGGGATTGCTTCGGTCGCTGCTCTCCCTTACAATGACGGTGAGTTTATAATTTCATTCACGGATTAAGGATTATTTTAATAATTGAGCCCACATTTTACGTTATCCGATGAACCAATATTAGCAACAATGCGAGGCGACCCACAACTTTATCATTTGCTTGATGAATTGAAAATCACCTTCGATTATTACGAGCATCCACCAGTGCCCACTGTAGAGGAGGCGGCTATTTATTGGAAAGACATCAGCGCCACACACTGCAAAAACTTATTCTTTCGCAATCACAAAGGAAACCGTCACTACCTGGTGGTGTTCGAATATACGAATACATTGGCCATTAAAGACCTGGAGGGCATGCTCAGACAAGGGAAGCTCACCTTTGCCTCGCCCGAAAGGATGATGCGATTTTTGGGTGTCGAGCCCGGGTCGGTTACTCCTCTTGGTCTCATCCACGATATAGCCCGTCATGTGCACCTATTTCTTGATGAAAACCTCCGACATTCCGAAAAAATCAGTTTCCATCCATGCATTAATACGGCATCATTGGTGCTTACCTATTCCGGTTTTCTCCGGTTTCTGAAATATACAGGCCAAACTTTTGAATATGTGAAACTATATTGATGACTAACAGGTTTGCCTTTAGCAGTTGTTTTGCGAAATGCTTCTCAATTATTTAACCCACTCAAACATCCTGTAGGATTCATCCCCCATCTCTAAGGCCCCGTAAACTTTCTGAGCTTGTTTATTGGTATGAAAAACATACAAGCGCATTCCTTTCAAATTTTCGTTTCGGAGCACCGATTCTTTCACATGGTTATACAAGGCTTTGAAAACCCCTTTTCCTCTCCATTTGGGTTCGACCCACAACGATTGTAACCACACAAAGGCACCATTTCGCCAGTCGCTCCATTCGTAGGTAGTGAGCATGCATCCAATCACTTCATCACCTGCCTGGGCAACGTAATAATAGCCTTTAGCGGGGTCATCAAATACCGCATTCACACCATTTTGCAAAACGATTGGGTTAAGCATCAAATTCTCAGTTTCAAGGGCCATCTTTAACTGGAACGAGGCAATCAGGCTGCTTTCTGAAGCCACGGCTTCTCTGATATAAAAAGGTTTCGACATATTAATGGGTTGATTAGGTGTTTCAATGAACCGGCCAACAGCCAGCCATACTTACCTTCTTGCTACTACGGTTCAGATTTCCATTACATGGCTTGCTTTCACACGGAGTAAATGGTAACTGCACCCGTCGAATATTGCACCAGGTCGGTGAGTGTCCAACATATTCCTGTTCCTGGCGAAATATACTGGCCATGAACAAGCAAGTTGGCACAAAATAAGGCCAACACTATTAAAGTACGCCTCATAATTCGCTATTTTTGCATGTTATTTTACAGCAAACAAAGGTAGCCATTTAATCCAAACGCATTGTGAGTGATGCCATAAAGCACGAATGCGGCATAGCCCTCATTCGTCTATTTAAGCCCCTTGAGTATTATCAATCACGCTATGGCACTGCCTTCTACGGGCTTAACAAACTGCACTTGCTCATGGAAAAGCAACACAACCGTGGGCAGGATGGTGCGGGCATTGCCAACATTAAGTTCGATCTCGAGCCGGGCGAGAGATACATTAGCCGCTTGCATTCGGCTACCGATTCGCCGGTGAATGATATTTTCCTGCAAGTGTTCGACAATATCAACCGTATCAATGAGAAACATCCCGACCGCTTGCGCGACGTAAACTGGCTAAAACACAACCTCGACTTCACGGGTGAGCTCTTCTTGGGACATCTGCGCTACGGAACTTACGGCAAAAATGTGTTAAACAACCTACACCCAGTGATTCGGGAGAACAATTGGAAAACCAAAAACCTGGTGCTGGCAGGTAATTTCAACCTCACAAATGTGGCTGAGATGTTCAATAAGTTAGTTGAATTGGGACAATATCCCCTTGAAACTTCTGATACGGTGACCATACTGGAAAAAATCGGGCATTTTCTCGACGAAGAAAATGAGGTTTTATACCGGCGTTTCAAGGCCGAAGGTTGGATAAAAAAAGAAATCAGCCAGCACATTGCCGACAATCTCGATATTGCTAAAATTATCGAACGTGCATCAGCACATTGGGATGGAGGATATGCCATTGCCGGAATGTTGGGCCACGGGGATGCCTTTGCTTTTCGCGATCCCCATGGCATCAGGCCTGTTTTTTATTACCATGATGACGAAGTCATGGTGATAACTTCTGAACGGCCAGCCATTCAAACCGCTTTTAATGTACCTGTTGAATCGGTGAAAGAAATCAAGCCCGGCCACGCACTCATTATCAAGAAAAACGGTGAAGTTGGTGAGTTTTTGTGTTCTCAACCCGGCCAAACCAGGTCTTGCTCGTTCGAACGCATATATTTTTCAAGGGGTACAGATGCTGATATCTATAAGGAGCGCAAAAAGCTCGGAGCATACCTTGCGCCAGCCATCCTTGAAACGGTTAACTATGATTTTGCCAACACAGTGTTTTCCTATATTCCTAACACGGCAGCAGTTGCTTTTTACGGGCTTCTCGAAGAGTTGAACTCCTTTTGCAACAATGTGAAGAAAGAACGCCTGTTGCGCGAAAAAGATAATCTCTCAGAAGAAATTATCAAGGATATTTTATTACTATCCCCCCGTATGGAAAAAGTAGCAGTGAAGGATATCAAACTGCGGACTTTCATCACCCAGGATACCGGCCGCGACGACTTGGTTGCACATGTGTATGATGTAACTTATGGCATCATCCGCCAGGGTTTAGATAGCCTTGTAGTACTTGACGATTCTATAGTGCGCGGCACTACCCTTCGCCAAAGCATTATCCGCATTCTCGATCGTATCGGACCAAAACATATTGTCATCGCCTCATCGGCCCCCCAAATCCGTTACCCAGATTGCTATGGCATTGACATGGCCAAACTTGGCGATTTTATTGCCTTCAATGCCGCCATCGGTCTGTTGAAAGAAACACGCCAGAGCCAAGTCATCAACGAGGTGTATATGAAATGCAAGAAACAGGAGCACATTCCCAAGGAAGATATGGTTAACTATGTGAAAGAAATTTACAAACCATTTACTGCAACACAAATTGCAGAAAAGATAGCCCGGTTGGTCAGGCCTAAGGATGTAAAAGCCAATGTATCCATTATTTTTAATTCTATCGAAAATCTTCACCAAGCCTGTCCCAACCACAAAGGTGATTGGTATTTCACAGGAGATTATCCCACTCCTGGGGGAAACAAGGTGGTTAACAGCTCTTTTATTAACTACATCGAGGGCAAAGATCAAAGGGCATACTAATCGCAGCCACCAACATGTCGTTGGTGTTGAAACCAGAGATAACAGGTTTATAGGATTGCTGAAGCGATCCGGGTGGCAGTTTCGACAAACTCTGCAGTTGAAAATGAGAGCTTGGCCTTTCTGAAATCAATATCATAAATCTCGTTGATCGGAACCAGGTGAATGTGTGCATGAGCCACCTCAAGGCCAATAACAGCAACCCCTACCTTCTTGCATGGTATTGCTTTGCCGAGGGCTAAAGCCACTTGTCGAGCAAACAAGAAAAGATCGGCGTATTGCGTTTCTTCCATATCAAACAAATAATCTATCTCAGCCTTTGGAATGACCAAGGTGTGCCCCATAGCCAACGGATTGATATCAAGAAATGCCAGGAATTTTTCGGTTTCGGCCACCTTATAGCAGGGAATTTCGCCGCTTACGATTCTTGAAAATATAGTTGCCATGATATTCGATGTTTTATTTACGGTTGATTTCTATAATCTCAAAAGTTAATTTGCCTGCCGGCACGGAAATTTCTGCCAATTCGCCGATACTTTTACCCAACAGACCTTTGGAAATAGGGCTGTTTACCGATATTTTGCCAGCCTTGAGGTCAGCTTCATTTTCGGGTACAAGGGTATAGGTCATTACGGCATTGTTGTTTGTGTTTCGTATTTTAACGGTTGAAAAAATAAGCACCTTGCTGCTGTCAATCTTCGACTCGTCAATAAGCCTCGCATTACGGAGTATTTCCTGTAGTTTCGAGATTTTTAACTCCAACATAGCCTGGGCATTTTTTGCAGCATCATACTCGGCATTTTCGCTCAAATCGCCCTTATCGCGCGCCTCTGCAATTTGTTGTGAAATCAGGGGCCTTTCAACACCTATGAGTTGATTTAATTCTTCCTGTAGTTTCTTTAAACCTACTTCTGTATAATAAACTGTCTCTGCCATGGCGCATTAAAATATTTTTTTCTAATCAAATATGAGAAAAAGACCCCGAAACAGGGTCTTTATAATGACTTACGATATGTAATCGTTTGCTGCTAAAAAGTTAATCGTGCACTGATGCTGTGAGTGCCAGCCCAAGGATCTGTATCCCTGTATGAATAATCAACACCGAATACGCTGCCCTTTTCTTTGTTCAGGGGCACCTGCACGGTGATACCGGCACTCGGCCCGGTGTAGGCCGTAGTACGGTCGCCCTTCTTCGTGATACCTTCTTCATATGTATAGCCTGCCCGCACCATTAGGTAATTGCGCAAAGCATATTCAAGACCACCCGAAAATTGGTCTTTCAGGAACGAATTGGATGTGAAGTTTCCTGCGAGCGTAATGGTGTGGTTTTCCGAGATAAGGAAATCATAGGCGGCTCCGATGATAAGTTGAGAGGGTAGTTCAAAATCGGCCGAACGCTGCTCCACCGTAAACTGGCTTTCCTGTCCGGGTAGAAAAGAACGGATTGACAAGCCATCGCCCGAGAATTGCATGGTAGGGCCAATGTTTTTTAGGGTAATGCCAAAGGTGATATTCTCCATCTCGCCCGTAACATATTGAATTCCTGCATCAATGGCTATGCCTTGAGCGCTGACATCAGCAATTGATTCGCTAATTATTTTCAGGGTGAAACCCCCATAGATGCTATTCGAGAAAGCCTTGGCATAGGACAACCCAAGGTTCATATAGCTGGGTGCAAAAGTTCCGATTCCGCCTGCGGGCAAATCTACGGTAGTAATAGGAATATCACCAAACTTCATACTCATGATACTCAACCCGAACACCCCTGTTTCGCCTATCCGCTGGGTAAGTCCAAATGAGCTGACTCCGATTTCAGAACCCTTGAGCCAATCGGTGTTAGAGAAAATCAACTCGGTGCTTTTGGTAAATGCAATACCTGCCACGTTGCCATACATGGCTTCGAGGCCCCGGATTCTGGAAGTGTTGGCGCCACCCCATCCCGAGCTACGGGCCCAGGGGTTGATAAGTAATTCTGATGCTCCTGCTTGTCCCGACCGGTCTTTGTTGCCTGCAAACAGGTCATTTACCGGAAACAGGAACATTGAAACCAGGATTCCTGTGATGAGATATTTATGTAAGCTCTTCATATTGTTTCTTTTATTGTATTTAACAATGATTTATCACTGACAAGTTGATGCATCAGAACGAATTCAAGTCAATTGGCCTAAGCGCCCCAAACCATTTCACCGTCTTTTCACCAATACCATCGGCTTTCACATGAATGATATACAATCCGCCGGAAATGGGAATGCCTGCATAATTTTTAAGATCCCAATCAATAGAAGTAAGTTCGTTGCCCCCGGCATCAGCAATAAACTGTGAGTCTTTTGTGAACTGCCTGATGAGGGTTCCGCCCACGCTATAAATAGACACCGTGCATTTACTCGGAAGGTTAATAATCTTTACCCGGTTATCCAACTGATTGGTTTCGTATGAATTATAAGCATAATAAGGATTAGGTACCACACTAATAATATCAAGTTCTGTTTGGGCTTTAACGAAATCATTCTTTAGGGTGGCAATACTGTCGGTGCTGAATGTGTACATCGGCCAGTTTCTGTTCACCGTATCTGATGCCAAATATTGTGCGTCAGTCGGACGATTTGAATAATCACGGGCATAAGGTTTAGCTATTCTGATGCGGATAATGGCTTCGTTTGAAAGCCACTGCTGGTTGGGAACGGCAAGAGGAATATTCACCCACATTGCCGTAGCCCAAATCAGGCGTTTAACAACCACGCTGCCTTTTTCGAGATACCATCGCAGGTATCGTCCGGCATCATAGGCCGGTGCATTACGGTTAAGGCCTGGTGCCGCTGTAGCAATGGTTTTCGACGACATCACGTACACATAATGCATACCACCAAAAACAATAGATCCATCATCTCTCCACCCCCTCGATGTCGGGTTCCATTTCATATCGCGCCCGTTCTCGGTGATGAGCGATGAATTTTCGCCAAACATGATATTCAGGCGCTCTCCGGTTTCAATGTTGATGGCATATCCGGGAAACCAACCCATACCGGTAGGATAAAGATAGTTCGGATCGTCCGGATTATTGCTGCGCAGGGCACCAATAGCGGCAGGGGTTCCGTTTTTATCAACCGAGGGCGCATTCCTTACGGCAAATTTTGCCGTATTGTTTTGAGATAAACTAAGCACAGCGCAAAGTTCAATTACAACAGCTCGTGTCCATTTCGACTTATCAGGTGTGAGCACAATGTCAACACTGGCCAGGTCGCGCATGAGGTTGAAGTTCTTGTTCAGTACACCCGGCACTAGTTCTGACCTGGCAAGGGCATCCTGACCTTCATAAGCGGCCATCTGGAATGGGGTCCAGCTTCCACCTTTCACTCCACCTAATTCTACTAATTCTACCTCTATTACTTTTTCAAATACAGCATTGGGGTCAAATGGCTTGCTTACTGCTCCAACAGCTTTCATGTCCCAGTCAGTATTTGCGAGCACATTATCCCTATCGTAGGTGGTGCCCGAACGTATCCAGTTGAAAGGGCCACCCCCGTCAATGTTCGGAACTCCACGCAGCCATTGCTTCGAACTATCCGCATAGATGATGCTCGACTCTATAAAAGAATTATTGTCGGCAATAATTTCCCACACCGCGTTTTGAACGGTTCCGTCCCAGGTTTTCCCAACTTCATGAGGTCCGGGTTGAAACACCTGCTTCATGGTTATGGAGAAACCCTGCTCAAGGAAAAGCTGCTCATTTTCAAAAAAGATGCTTTTTGACGATCTGATTACCTGTTTGGTTGTATTGTCAATGAGCTTCCAGGTCGAAACCATCATACCTGCCGTGTCACCACCAGGGATGATGGTTGAACTGCTTGTGATTCGATGTTTCTTCTGCCAATACATCGAGTCAAATCGCACGGTAAAGCTACCTTTTTTAACATTGAGCGGGTCAATCACTTTGATAGTGAGAGGGCCGCGGCCTTTCTTATAAGTGGGTTGGTATGCAATCGGATAGTTAGGATGACCAACAAACATCAGCGAATCGGCAGGAGGTTTACTCATAATCAGGTCAATGGTTGCTTTCGTCAAGTCAAGGAGATTGCCACCGTTGCCTTGTCCTTGTATACGCGTGATTTCAACCCCGTCGCCATATTTCGACTTGGCATTGATTGAGCCAACAATTTTATGGGGGATGGCAGTATAATTCTTGATATTATTACGACCCGACAGGAAAACCTTCTTTTGCCCGTACAGCGACTGAACGCCAGGCTCCTGTGCTTGCGGGTCAGCCGTGTATTTTTCATACTGATTATGTCCGTAAGCCAAAGCCAGGTAATAATATTGTTTGTGATTGACAAGTGCCTGATTTGTAAAGGCATCCAGGGTTACTTTAAATGAATGATTGATGCCTTCATTGCGTCCGATGACCTCCAACCTAGGAACACTGGCCGCCAATGATTGGTCGTACAGGTGGTTAATAAGGGTGGTTACATTGTTTTTAACATCGCATTGGAAAACCAACCTCGACAGATCGGGATTTCTGATGTCGCCCACACTTACCGATGCAGACTTGAGTTGGTATATTTGGTAGCCCTCAAACTTGTAATATCTGTCATAGCGGACGGTATCGGTTTTGATGGTTACCACCATGGTGTCGGACCCTGGGCGAATGGGCTTGAGGATGGTTGTTTTTTTCAGGAAGAAATCGGGAATATTGTAATCAAATTCGCTGTATTCTTCGTTGAAGTTGTTTCCTGCATCGTTCCATTTGCGGTTCGAGATGTAAACGATCAACTCCTGGTCTAATTCGCGAAAAGTCAGGTCGGGAGCGTTAGGGCCGTTCACTACCTGGAAACAGTTATCGAACATAGCCTGGCACTTGTCGTCGGTAACACGCAAGAGTTCAACCGAAGCAAAAGGGCCGCCAGCGGTAGCGCGCGCCCAGGGAATACCCACGGTGATATAGTTTACAGCGCCCGGCTTAAGTGTAAATGGGCCGGCTGATTGCAGGAAACGACGGTCATTGGCTGGATTATTCGATGTTTCTTCGGTCCAGTAGGCAGGACTCACAGGTATAAAATTGGTGCCCCAGAAGCAGGGGTCACTATCGCCGGGGAAAAGAAAATCGGTGGGCGGGCCAAAACCTCCGGTTAGCGGGTGTCCCAATCCGCCATAGATCATCTTGGTGCCATCTTTCCAGATACCCCGCAGGTAGTTGTAATAGTCAATAGCTACGACTGGGTCGGTCATGAATGCCGGCAATCCGGTACTATTATTAAAATAAGTAAACCGGCGCATCCCAAAACGTTCGTTGTTGGCAATGCCATCACCAAAGTTTACCCCATTGATGGCTGTAGGAAAAGCCGCTTTAATTTCTTCACAATTTTTCAAGTTGCCCGCCACGTCGTATGCCGAAGGAAGATCCTTGTTGTAGTAAGGTTCGCCAGGCGCAATGGGATCCATATAGGGCCCCTGGAAAAAGTCAACTCCAATGGCTGGGGGTTGATTGCCATATGCCCATGCCTGGCCAAGGCCATCAGCGGGCAAACCATTGTAGCAATATCCTAATCCGCGCTTTACATCACAGCCGATATAGTCGTCATAAGCATATCCAAGGTCCGGGTCAACCCATTGACTAAAATATGTTTCCTGCAGTGTAAAGGTAGAACGGTTGATGATTTCATAACTGTAGAAAGTCATGTTGTTGATTTCATCGTTGGTGCCAAACCCGAATGCCTGCCCCCGGATTTCCAGCCCAATGGCAGCGCCCTTGGTTTCGGTATGGATATTGCCCTTATCATTAAACACCCACCATAAGGTTTGGTCGCCCTTGATAACCTGGTCCGAAAGAATCCCGTATTTCCAGTTATCCGGATCGTTGGGATAGTAATAGGCAGCATCCATCGTCGGAGTTAGGGAGCGGCAAAGATCGCCCTTGAGATCGTAATAAGGATAGTCGCCAGCGAAAGGGTCGTACACCCCATCGCCATCCCTGTCGTAGAAAGGCGCAAGGTAATAGCTTTGCTTTTTCGATACATCGCCATGAGCAGGCCATTCCATGATGCTGGTAGGGATGGTATAACCGGGATAGGCTCCCTTATCGTCATACCAGGCAAGAAATGCATTCACCTCGGGACGGGTCATCGGAAAATGTTTGTCATACTTGGCACAAGCTACCGCATCAACGGAAGCTGTACCATCAATAGCCAGGGGGCCAGGCCAGTAATCGTTACCTACCTGGCGATAACGCAACGCTGCTAATTTTAGTTGGCCGTTTACATCGAGGCCACCAATCCATAGTGAAGCAGCAAACATTGACATCTTGCCCGATCCCTTGGGTATCTCGTATTGAGCACTCTCGAAGTCCCACCACATGTCGCCACCGGTGTTGATGCGTGTGCGGATGTTGTTTACATCAAGATATTTAAAGCCACCACCAGGTAAGCAACCAGCAGCCACTGCTTTGGTTTCGGTTT
>JAUXXY010000192.1 GCA_030684735.1 Bacteroidales bacterium
CTAAGACTGCCACCAGAATTATTATGCCACCAATGCTACCCATCCTTATTGTACCTTTGTGATTAGCCCCAAGGTTGAGAAATTCAAGAAGAGCTTTAATCAGTTTTTGAAAGATAATGAATAACCATTGATCCGCTATCCGTTATGACACCCGAAAACAAAGCCGCCCGCTACGACCGCATCTATGAGCAGATGAAAGGACTATTGGAAAAACCTGGCAACGGACTTTCGAAGATGGCCACCATTGTTGCTGTATTGCATAATAAATTTGATTACTTTTTCTGGACTGGATTCTACCTTCTCGACCAGGGCGAACTGGTTGTTGGGCCCTATCAGGGTCCTGTTGCCTGTCAGCAATTGGCCAGAAACACGGGTGCTTGCTGGACTGGTATTAATAGTGGGGAAATCATAATTGTAGAAAATGTGCATGAATTCCCCGGTCACATTGCCTGCAACAGTCGCTCGAACAGCGAAATTGTGGTTCCCCTGAGATGTGCTGAAGGTCAAATCATTGGCGTGCTGGATGTTGACAGTACAAAGTTGGCAGCTTTTGATGCTATAGATTCGAGGGGTTTGGAAAAGATTTTAAGCCTGATGCAGCATGAGTCAGTATCCTGCAGGAATCATTGAACCTTTTCTCGTTAAATATGTGTTTCAGGTCGTATTTTGCAGTATTTTGAATGAAATTATTTAAGAAAATAAATAGATAAAATAAAAATTATGCTATTTGCACATCTTTTTTGTTGGATATTCTTAATTATGTTATATCTTTGCCGCAAAATTTTTATTTGCCAGCAGAACATCTTGTCTTTTTTGATAACCTAACAAGCGGGCTTATTGAAACAAATGTTAAACAAATCAATTAATTTAATTATTGAAAAAATGAAAAACAGAATTTTAATGGGATTTGCAGCCCTTGCTATAGTTGCATTTCTTTCGAGTTGTAGCAAAGTTCCTCAGGAACAGATTGATGGCGCCAAGGCAGCCATTGAAACTGCTAAAGCCGCCCAGGCTGATGTGTATCTGCCTGCAGAATTTGCAGCATTGCAAGACTCATTAACAGCAACTATGGCTGCTATTGAGGTTCAAAACTCGAAATTATTTAAGAAATTTGGTCCTGCCAAATTACAACTTGAAGCAATTGTTGCCAGCGCTGCCCAAGTGAGCGAAAACGCGGTTGCCACAAAAGAACTCGTGCGTGTTGAAGCCGAAACACTTCTTGCTGAACTCAACACCCTCATTGCACAGAACAAAGAGTTGATGCTAAAAGCTCCTAAAGGAAAAGGAGGCGCCGCTGTTCTCGAAGAAATCAAGAATGAGATGGCTGTCATTGAAGAATCCTTTGTTGAAGCAAGCACTTTATTTGCGAATGGAGAATTCATGAGCGCAAAAGATAAAGCGACGGCTGCCAAGGAAAACGCTTTGGCTATCCAAACCGAGCTTACTGATGCAATTGCCAAGGTAAAACGCTAATAATATAATCGTATTTTTGCAAAATATAAAAGAACCCCGACCTCGGTTGGGGTTCTTTTTTGGAACAATTATGCATTGGTTTTCATGAAAAAGGGTTTAAAAATAGCGATTTGGACGCTGGTCATTATTTTGATTTTGGGTGGGGCATCATTCCTGTTCTATAAATCTGTACCTGCCCCCCCTGTTAAAGAAATCGAGCAAGCCAGGCAAGCATTAGCTAATGCTAAAAAAATACAGGCTAAGATTTACTCGAAAGAGCTTTTTACGGAGGCGGAATCCAATTTCGATTCTGCAATTATTACCTGGAAAACAGAAAACAGAAAATTCATTCTTCGCAGGGATTATTCCAACGTAGTATTGCTGGCCAATATGGCAGTCAAAAAATCTGTTGAGGCAAGTGACCAAACAAAAACGCATTCGGCAAGCCTTTCGTTGAAACTGGCTGAACAAATACATGAATTGAAGAGCTTGTTGATGAAGATAACTAAGCGTTTTAACCGGTTTCCGCTTCCATCAATACTCCGACACAGGATTGCGAGGGGTAAGCTTCTTTTATCCGAAGCACAGGTTGCCTATCAAAAAGGATTGTTGATGCAAGCTGATAAGAAAACTGAAGTCGCCCGAGTGTTGCTCGAAGGCTCCTATGACACCGCACACAAACTTATCAGGGATTATTTTGCTAATTTCGACAAATGGAATAATTGGAAGAACCAGGCAATCAGCGAATCAAAGCAAAAGAAGATTAATGTTATTATAGTTGATAAATTTGCCGGTAAGTGCTTTGTTTTTAGAAACGGGATGAAAACACATGAATTCGACGCCGAGTTTGGTAAAAGCTGGCTTGGCACTAAACGATATCAAGGCGATCATGCCACGCCCGAAGGCATGTATAGAGTTACTGCAAAGAAAAACGAAAACAAAACCAAGTATTACAAAGCTTTGATGATAGATTACCCAAACTCTGACGACATGAAGCGGTTTGAAAGAGAGATTTCCAAGGGCACCCTGCCTGCCTCAGCGAAAATAGGTGGATTGATCCAAATTCATGGCCACGGCGGAAAAGGTGCCAATTGGACCGAAGGTTGTGTGGCCTTATCTGACCGCGATATGAATGAAATATATAAAATTGCAAGTGTTGGTACACCAGTTACCATTATCGGCTCTTCAGTAGATTTTTCAACGATAATGAATAATTAGCCTCCCACTATGATAGATTTTTATAAACACCTGAGGAGAATTGCTGACTGCCCCAGCAAACTCTATAAAAATTTTAGGGTAATCCTGCTAACTTTTTTTACCGTCAACTCATCCGGCATACGATTGCTAAGGATGCTAAAAGCCAGCGGCTTAATGTTGGGTGTATTTTTTGCCTTTATACTATTGGTTGTTGTTATAGTGGTTATCGTACCTGATGCCCGAGAAATGTTAGTAACACGCACACCCTCTTTACAAAACGATCCTTCATTGAAAATTGAACCATTTTATGAAAGAGTGATAGAATCAACAGATAAAGCCGTGCAAAGCCGAACCCGTAAATACAATTCCCTTACCCCCAACCAGCAGTATCTAGTGGTAAATACAACTGCTAATCATTTTTTTCTCTATCGCGGCAATACATTAATCAGGCAGGGATTTTGCAG
>JAUXXY010000219.1 GCA_030684735.1 Bacteroidales bacterium
TTAACTATATCTTTGCCCGTATCAAGTTGTTATTACCACTGACGTTCACATCAAAAAAACTAATCCAGTTACAGATATTGCGCATTATGAAAAAATTCGAATTTCCAATTCTCCGGTACGGCTTACTGTTGTTGGCTTTGATTTTAATTGTTACAATGTCTTTTGCCCAGGAAAAAAAAGCCAGGGTAGCCTGTATTGCTTTTTATAATGTTGAGAATCTGTTTGATACGATTAATTCGCCCGGGATAAACGATCTTGAATTTACTCCATTTGGTTCGAACCGGTGGAACACTGAAAAATATCAAAACAAGCTCGCCAAGCTGTCGCAAGTGATCTCATGCGTTGGCAATGATTTGGTGAAGGGTGGCCCCGATCTGATTGGCCTTAGTGAAACCGAAAACCGCTCTGTACTCGAGGATCTTATAAACACACCCGCCTTGAGGGGTAGCAGTTATGGCATTGTACATTATGATTCGCCCGACCGCCGTGGTGTGGACGTAGCCCTATTGTATAAGAAATCTGTTTTCCAGGTTACAAACAGTACTACCAACCTGTTGACCATGCCTGGGCAAACTGATTTTTACTCTCGCGATCAGTTAGTGGTTTCGGGCTTACTCGATGGTGAGTTGATACATGTTATTGTAAACCACTGGCCATCGCGTGCCAACGGCCCCGAATACCGCGCCGAAGCTGCCAAGCTCAGCCGTCGCCTGTACGATTCACTGATGCAAACTCATAAAAATGCCAAAATTTTCATTATTGGCGACCTCAACGATGATCCTGTTGATAAAAGTGTTGCCAAAGTGCTGGGAGCAAAATTCCGCCTCAAAAAAGTCGGCAAAGGAGATATTTTCAACCCCTTCTGGCAAATGCACCGCGATGGTATAGGCTCCCTGGCTTACCGCGATGCCTGGAATCTGTTCGACCAGATCATTATTTCCGAACCGGTGCTTAATGCCCCGGCTGATAAATGGAAGTTCCTCAAGGCCAGGGTTTATAACCCTCGTACTTTGTTACAGAAAGAAGGAGCCTATGCAGGATATCCTTGGCGAACTTTTGCCGGAGGAGCTTACAGCGGTGGCTATAGCGACCATTTGCCCGTATATGTTCTCCTGGTAAAAGAAGCTAAATAATGCGCGAGGCCCTTGTATCACCTACTCACAATTTCATTTTTTCTTTTACGCAAAATTTTTACTTGTTATTTTTAAGTCTTTGATTAATTTCGTGGTCTCTAAAAACTTTTCCGGTGGCTGATAGTCTTGTTATCATACCAACCTACAACGAAAAAGAGAATATAGAGAAAATCATCCGTAAGGTTTTTTCGCTTCCGCATGATTTTCATATTCTTGTGATCGAGGATAATTCGCCCGATGGCACTGCTGCCATTGTAAAATCGCTATTACCGCAATTCCCCGACAAGCTGTTTATCGTAGAACGCACAGGAAAACTCGGACTGGGCACTGCCTACATACACGGATTCAAATGGGCGCTGCAACGCCATTATCAGTATGTTTTCGAAATGGATGCCGATTTCTCTCACAACCCCGACGACCTGCTGCGCCTCCATAATGCCTGTGCCAAGCAGGGGGCCGACCTATCCATCGGATCGCGCTACATCAAAGGAGTGAATGTTGTGAACTGGCCTATGAGCCGAGTGCTTACCAGTTATTATGCATCCATGTATGTACGAACCATCACGGGTATGAAGATAATGGATACCACCGCCGGGTTTAAATGTTATACACGCCAGGTGCTGCAAGCTATTAATTTAAACAGCATCCAGTTCATCGGTTATGCTTTCCAGATTGAGATGAAATTTACCGCCTGGAAACTTGGGTTCAACATCGTTGAGGTTCCTATCGTCTTTACTGACCGTACCGAAGGTCAATCAAAAATGACCAAAGGAATCATCAAAGAAGCGGTCATAGGCGTGATCAGACTTAAATTCAACAGCTTCTTCCGAACCTATAAAAGACTCACTCCCGCAGAAGCAAAATAATCATCCGGGTTTTAAGAAATCCACCATGTATAATTCCTTTATCATCCGCAACGCCCTGATCGTGAATGAGGGCAAATTGTTCATGGGCAGCGTTACTGTAATGAACGGCATGATTGCTGGCATTCAAAAAGGCATTACACTCTTAAAAAACATCACTCCAGGCCTGCAGATCATTGATGCAGGAGGT
The DNA here is from genome assembly GCA_030684735.1 of Bacteroidales bacterium. Lineage (GTDB taxonomy): Bacteria > Bacteroidota > Bacteroidia > Bacteroidales > JAAYJT01 > JAAYJT01. The sequence continues at coordinate 2,187 of JAUXXY010000219.1, forward strand.
AAGTTGCTTATACCGGGCGTAATAGACGATCAGGTTCATTTTCGTGAACCCGGCCTCACCCATAAAGGAGATATTGGCAGCGAGAGCCTTGCCGCAGTAGCCGGAGGTATTACCTCGTTCATGGAAATGCCCAACACCAATCCGCTAGCACTCACACAGGACCTGCTCGAAGAAAAATATACGATTGCATCAATAAAATCGCCTGCCAACTATTCGTTCTATATGGGAACTGCGAACGATAATTCAGACGAGGTGTTGAGAACAGATCCTAAAACAGTATGTGGTGTTAAGATTTTCATGGGCGCCTCTACAGGTAATATGCTGGTGGATAATCTAAATACCCTGCGAGAGATTTTCTCGAGATGCAAGTTGCTAATAGCCACCCATTGCGAGGATGAAGTAACTATTCGCATAAATACAGCAGCATATCGCGAAAAATACGGTGAACAAGTCCCCATTTCAATGCATCCTCTTATTCGTAGCCGCGAAGCATGTTACAAATCAACGCAATTAGCTGTAAACCTTGCCCGCCAATACGGCACTCGCCTGCATGTGTTGCACTTATCTACTGCCGACGAGATGGAATTTTTCGATAATAGCAAACCCTTGGCCGAAAAGATGATCACCGCAGAAGTATGTGTGCACCACCTCTGGTTTGACGAAAAAGACTATTCCACCTTGGGAAACAAAATTAAATGGAATCCTGCTATAAAATCCGCCACCGACCGCCAGGCACTTTTCCAGGCTTTGCTCGACAATCGCCTCGACGTAGTGGCTACCGACCATGCACCCCACACCCTCGAAGAAAAAAACAATACCTATTTCAAATCACCTTCAGGTGGCCCACTGGTTCAACATGCACTGCCCGCTATGCTTGAGTTTTTTCACCAGGGCAAGATAAACCTTGAAAAGATTGTAGAAAAAATGTGCCATGCTCCTGCCATCTGTTTCAGGGTGAAAAACAGAGGCTTCATCCGCCCGGGTTATTTTGCCGATTTGGTACTCGTTGATCTGAACAGTCCACAAATGGTTCAGAAAGAGAATCTCCTTTATAAATGTGGCTGGTCGCCATTCGAAGGTCAGATTTTTCATTCGCGCATTACTCATACATTTGTAAACGGTAACTTAGTTTACGAAAACGGTAACTTCTTCGAGAACAAGGGTATGCGCCTTGAATTCGACAGATAAGGTCTTTAAACATTCTTTATGACCTCAAAAAAGCATCATGACCATGAAAAATAAGTTGTTACTCCTTGTCTCACTATTTGCCCTCACTACTTCGTGTTCGCATGAACTCGAAAAAGTGATCGTTGAAACCTATCCTGGCGGCAGCCCTGAGCTTGAACAATATTTTATGGTAAAAGGGGAAACCCGCACCCTGGTGAAAGAAATCGGGTATTATCCTGAAGGGCAAAAACGGATTGAAGGCAACTATCTTCAGGATAAGCGCACCGGACGCTGGACTTATTGGTACGAAAACGGGAACAAATGGAGCGAGGCTGAATATGTAGCTGAGATACGCCATGGCAAAAGCATCGTGTGGCACGAAAACGGGAAAAAGTATTACGAAGGCAATTATATGAATGGCGAAAGAGCCGGTGAATGGCAGTTTTGGGATGAAGAAGGCAACCTGACCAAGGAAATTGATTATAACGAATAAGCCTTTACTAAATTCTATGCAAACCCAATCAAACCATTATCCCCGCGTTATACTGAAAAAGAACCGCGAAGCCTCCATACAGCGGTTCCATCCCTGGGTTTTTTCGGGAGCTATTTATTCGTTCTCGCGCGAAATCAATGTCGGCGAAGTGGTTGAAATATTTTCATCATCAGACGACTACCTTGCAACAGGCCATTTCGAAGGAGGCAGTATCGCTGTTAAAATCCTCACTTTCGACCGCCAAGCCATTGATGTTGAATTCTGGACAAGCAAACTTCAGACTGCGCTCAAGCTCCGTCAGTTGTTGGGGTTGGCACATCACCCTTACACTAACGCCTATCGCCTGGTTTTTACCGAAGGCGACGGTCTGCCCGGGTTGATCATTGATTATTACAATGGCGTGGCTGTGATCCAAGCACAATCGGCAGGTATGTTCAAAGCAAGAACTGAGATCACTAAAGCACTGCAGACGCTTTACAAAAAGAACCTGAAAGCAGTTTACGACAAAAGCCCGGCTACAATGTTTGGCGATCAGGAGCCAGTTCGAACTTTGTTTGGAACGTTTCCACCCTCAATCGAAATAATAGAAAATGGTCACCGTTTTGTGGTTGATGTTGAAAAAGGCCAGAAAACGGGGTTCTACCTCGACCAGCGCGATAATCGCCAACTGCTTGCCGGATATTCCCTCAACCGAAATGTATTGAACCTGTTTTCCTATACCGGTGGATTCAGTGTGTATGCAGTGGCAGCTGGCGCAAAAAGTGTGGTCTCTGTTGACAGTTCAGCTACAGCCATTGCCGGAGCTAACCAAAATATCCTGCTCAATAATCCAGACTCTTCAAAACATCATGGAGTGATGGCAGATGTGAAGGAATACGTCGTCAGTATGGATGATGGTTATGACCTTGTGATCCTTGACCCGCCCGCATTTGCCAAACACCAGGACTCGCGCCACAAAGCCATGCTGGGCTATCGTTACCTGAACGAAACAGTGTTGAAAAAAATGCCGGCAGGTGGAATTCTGTTCACTTTTTCATGCTCACAGGTTGTCGGGCAGGAATTATTTCAATCCACCGTAACGGCGGCAGCCATTGCCGCCGGCCGCCAGGTAAAAATCATCCACAAACTCACCCACCCCGCCGATCATCCGGTAAGCATCTTCCATCCCGAAGGGGAATATTTGAAGGGATTGGTGCTGTATGTTGAATAGAAGGCTATTGTCGCTCTGTCTGAATGTGTTTATTATATGAGTTGAAAAACGCTTAATACTCACTATCAGTAACAGCACCTGTGATTATAGCTACACTGGCTCCGGCGCCAATTCGGGTGGCTCCGGCACGGATAAGCGCTACGGCTGAATTAAAATCTTTGATTCCGCCACTTGCTTTTACACCCATCTTAGGACCAACAACCCGGCGCATAAGCTCAATATCGGCAACTGTTGCGCCACCGCCACCAAAACCGGTACTGGTTTTCACAAAATCCACCTCAACTTTTTTGCAATTTTCACAGGCAATAACTTTTTCCTGTTCATTCAACATCGAAGTTTCGAGAATTACTTTTAATACTGTTGTGCTTTTGCATGCCCTTTTAACAGCCCTGATGTCGTCTTCAACATGTTTAAAATCACCCGATCTCAGCGCTCCAATATTCATCACCATATCAATTTCATGCGCACCATTGCTTATGGCATTCCTGGCTTCG
>JAUXXY010000201.1 GCA_030684735.1 Bacteroidales bacterium
CAGAAAGCTCAAATTTCAAAACTTGAAAGCAGCGCCAACAGTGCGACAATTGACACAATTTTGAAAGTTTTCAAGGCATTAAAAGCCGAAATAAACTTTAACGTAAGACTTGAAGACAACTTTGTTAAACTCGCCTGAAAATAAAAGCCGAACACACACAAAGGCTATACCCAATAAGGGTTTTAGTGGTAAATTGAAAGTAAATGCAAGTAATGAAAGAATTGATAAACATGACTCTTCGCTTCTCGCTCGCAGTTGTGCTTTGCGTAGGGCACGGGAGGGTTATGGGACAATTCATCGGTTTCGAAATTAGTGGCGCACGGAAAAGCTGGTCATTTCCCTTCGAGAATTACAATAACCTCATTGTGGTTCCGGTCACACTCAATCACACGTTGCCATTGAAATTCATCCTGGATTCAGGCGTTCGCACAACCTTGCTCACCGACCGTACCATCAGCGATTTGATTAACATTTCGTACGACCGATCAGTAACCATTATTGGAGTCGGGAAAATACGCGAAATCAATGCCTATGTTGCAAGCAATGTTTCAATTTCATTGCCTGGAATTGAAGGTAAAGGCCAATCACTGGTCGTACTGGAGGAAGACTATCTCGAATTGCGAGATCACCTCGGGATCAATGTTCACGGAATATTGGGTTACGAGTTTTTCAACGCTTTTGTGGTAACCATTGACTATATCGAAAAAATAGTTACTGTTACGGAATCACACAGATTTAAACCCCCAAGACGATATACTGTCATACCGTTCGAGCTTGTGCAAGCCAAACCTTATGTTATGGCGACGATATTTCAGGCTGATGGTCCCGCTATAGAAGCTAAGTTTTTACTTGATTCAGGTGCCAGCCATGCACTGCTGGTTGAGTATGACACCAATGAAAACATCATGCTTCCCGAGAAGAGGTTTGCCACTTTGATAGGCCGTGGCCTGGGAGGAGAATTGTTTGGTTATTATAGCCGGGTACCTGCTTTCAAACTGGGCGATTTTGTGTTCAAAGATATGCTGGCCTCATACACAAACAACTATTCCAACCCCGAGGTAATCCAACTTACAAAACGAAGCGGTAGCATTGGCGGCGATTTGTTGAGTCGTTTTACAACCATTTACGACTATTCCAGGCAGAGGCTATATCTGCTGAAAAATAGAAAATTCAGCCATCATTTTGAATATAATATGAGTGGCATTGAGTTAATTACAAGGGGATTAGACTTCAGTATTAAGGAAGTTATCCTGGTGGTGAAAGGCTCCCCAGCCGAACATGCAGGGATGATGACTGGTGATATTCTTTTATCAGTCAATGGCTCGCTTGCTCAAGACATGTCCTTGAGCGATTTAAATTACCTTTTTCGCTCCAGACCTGGGAAGAAAATTAAGCTCTTGCTCGAACGTAATGGACAAAAAATTCGGATCAAATTTCATCTCGAACGGCTGGTGTGATCTTAACATCCGGAAGAATCAAAATACTTTCTATAAACGACCAATTCAATGTATAAAATGATTAGAAGATCTTTGTTTTTTGCTTTTAGCATATTGCAATTATTCAGCACTTTGCGCGCCATCAATCCAAAGGTGGAGCCACCGTTTTGGTGGGCAGGTATGAAAAATCAACAACTTCAGTTGCTTATTTATGCGGAGGATATTTCGGGTTGTGATGTAAGCTTCGATTGCGAACACGCAGTGATTGACCGCCTGATTCGCACCACGAACCCTAATTACCTTTTTATTGATATCACTGTGCTGCCCTCTATGGTTCCTGGTGTATACCATTTGGAGTTTTTCAAAAACAGGGTAACACTGTTTAGCTATGATTACTAGTTCAAACAACGAATAGAAGGATCAGCAGCTCGCGGGGGAGTGGATGCCAGCGATGCCATATATTTAATAATGCCCGACCGTTTTGCAAATGGAGACCCGGATAATGATTGTATGCCCGGTATGTTCGAAAAAGTTGACCGAAACAAACCCAACGGTAGGCATGGCAGCGATCTGAAAGGAATACAACGGCATCTCAGCTATATAAAAGATCTGGGTTTTACAGCCATCTGGATCAACCCTGTGTTGGAAAACAATATGCCCCAATATTCGTATCATGGCTATGCCATCACCGATTTTTATGCGATTGATCCACGTTTGGGGACCCTAGACGACTACATTGCCCTGATTGCTGACGCTCAATCGCGAGGTATTAAGGTGATCAAGGACATGGTATTTAATCATTGTGGCACAGGGCATTATTGGGTGAAAGATCCTCCCGCACCCGACTGGATTCACCATTGGAACGAATTTACCCGGACAAATTATCGGGCCACCACGTTTGTTGATCCACATCGGTCGGATTATGATTACAAGAAAATGGTACAAGGATGGTTCGACACCAGCATGCCCGACCTGAACCAGGATAACCCAATGTTAGCCAAGTATTTGATACAGAATAGCATATGGTGGGTGGAGCTAACTGGCCTCGATGGCATTCGAATGGATACCCAGCCTTATCCATACAAGGAATTTATGGCCGACTGGGGAAAAGCAGTACTGAATGAATATCACAATTTCTATATGGTCGGCGAGGCTTGGCTTACTAAGGCATCGTTGGTGGCATATTATCAAAAAAATGCCCTGAACCATGATGGCTATAATTCTAATCTTCCAGGTGTTTTCGACTTCCCGGTAAATGCAGCTATGCTGGCAGCTTTCAACGAAAAAGATGGCTGGGACAGGGGCACAGCCAGGCTCTATGAAGCCCTCGCCGAAGATTTTTTATATCCAAATCCGTACAACCTGGTGACTTTTCTTGACAACCACGACAAGAGCCGCTATTTTACGATTGTTGGCGAAGACATCAACAAACTCAAAATGGCCCTATCATTTTTGTTCACCACAAGGGGTATCCCTTCAGTGTATTATGGTACCGAACTGTTGATGACTGGTTGGGAACAACCCGAGCATGGCGAAATACGAAAAGATTTTCCAGGAGGATGGCCGGGCGATAAGACTAATGCTTTCGACGCTTCGGGGCGCACCTCCAAGCAGAACGAAGCTTTCAACTTTATTCGGAAACTATTAGAAATCAGGAAGAAGCATCATGTGTTGCACTTTGGTTCGCTCACCCACTTCATCCCGAACGATGGCATTTACGTGTATTTCAGACACAACGAAGACGACTGCGTGATGGTGATCATGAATAATAATGAGATCGAAAAAGAATTGGAAACCAAGCGATTTGCTGAAATACTTGGCAAATACTCCATTACCACCAATCTGATGGCTGACAAACCTTTTAAGATGGACGCCCAGATAAAGGTCCCTGCAAAATCCGCAACCATTCTTGGTTTGACCAATTGAAACTTTCATCACTTAAACATATAAAACGAACCAATAACAAAATAAACACATGAAGAGAGCAGGTTGGATAATTTTATTGTGTGCGCTGGCAATTAGTAGTTGTTCAAAAAAATACAAATCAGGTATTTTTCCCATTGACAGCCAGATTGCTGGTTTGGCCATGCCATTTCATTTACAGGGTAGCCAGTCGGTTATCATGCTCGACGATTATTTTCTCGAACCGAATTTAGTTGATTCGGTAAGCGGACGCGAAGAATTTGCATTTTATCTCGACAAGGAGCATAATCAACTGGTAATCAATACTAAAACAGAAGATATCCCTTTTCTTTCCGAAATGAAAGTGTGGATTGGAGGCAATTGCTATTCATTACTGCTCAAGCGCTCGCGCAAAGTAAACTTTAATTTTGAGTTCGACCCCAAAGGGAAGGTTTATCGTGATATGAAGTTGGCAGGCGAAATGAACGATTGGAGTCGTACTGCTACACCACTCGTTATGATTGATGGGAAATGGCAAGCCGAACTAAACCTTAACCCCGGTCGCTACCAATATATTCTGGTGCTCGACGGCAAAGAAAAACCAGATCCGAACAATCCTGAAATGGTAAATAATAATATCGGAGGTTTTAACTCGGTTCTTTCTGTGGGAAAAATTGGTTTTGAAGGATGCCCTCGTTTGATTACCCGTTCAGTGAACGCAAACGAAATTACCATTGACATTGAGAGCCAACCCGAGAAAATATTCATATTCTGGCAAAATCACAGGCTACCTGTTGATTTCATTACGCGGAGCGACAACAAGATTGAGATCACTATACCTGCCGACGCAGAAAAATATGACCGTTCGTTTATTCGCATCTGGTCGTTTAACAATCAAGGTGTATCGAATGATTTGCTCATACCCCTTCAAAAAGGTAGCGTGTTAAAATCATCTACCGAACTTACACGCGACGACAAAGAAGCCTCAATCCTTTACTTTTTAATGGTTGACCGCTTCAACAATGGCGATATTGGGAATGATGAACCTATACCGGATTCCCAGATTCTTCCGATTGCAAATTACTGGGGTGGCGACATCGCAGGCATCACCCAGAAGATTAATGAGAATTATTTTCACGACTTGGGTGTGAATGCCATTTGGCTCTCTCCCATCACACAAAACCCCCTGAAAGGCTATGTGGAGTTTCCTCCACCCAGGCGAAAATTTTCGGGCTATCACGGTTATTGGCCAGTTACACTTACCACTGTTGACCACCGCTTTGGTACATCCGCTGAAATGCATTCCATGGTTGATGCTGCTCACAGTCAAGGTATTAATATCCTACTTGATTTTGTTTCGAACCATGTTCATGAAGAAAATCAGCTCATTAAAGATAATCCGCATTGGGCTACCCAGCTGAACTTGCCTGATGGCCGAAAAAATATCCGATTTTGGGATGAACACCGCTTGACAACCTGGTTCGACACTTTTCTGCCTAGCTTCGATTTTGAAAACCATGAAGTAGTAGAAACCATTTCCGATTCGGCACTATTCTGGATCACCGAGTACAACCTCGACGGTTTCAGGCACGATGCCACTAAGCACATACCGGAAGTTTTTTGGCGCACACTCACCCTTAAGCTCAAGCAACAAGTAGTCCACAAGCAGGGTAAACGATTATTCCAGATTGGCGAAACTTTTGGCAGCCGCGAGTTGATTGGCAGCTATGTGTCGGAAGGTCAATTAGACGGACAGTTCGATTTTAATCTCTATTTCGATTCGCGTAGTGTATTTGCCCTCGACAGCGAAAGTTTCCGCCGAATGAACCAATCGCTGACGGAATCATTTTCGTATTATGGCACCAATCACCTCATGGGAAATATCACAGGGAACCATGATTTGCCTCGTTTCATCTCCTTTGCCGGTGAAGGTCTGCGGTTCAACGAGGACGAGAAAGCTGCGGCCTGGAATCGCAGCATCAAGGTTGAAAATCCGGTGGGTTATAAGAAATTATCGGCCCTCACCGCCTTTATCATGACCATTCCGGGCGTACCTGTGATCTACTATGGCGATGAAATCGGCACTCCGGGTGCTGGCGACCCCGACAGCCGCCGTCCCCTTAAATTCGATAACCTAACACCCAAAGAAGCCCAAACCAAGGCAATGGCCACCAAATTGGTCAACCTGCGAAAGAACCACCTATCGCTGATTTATGGTGACTTCCAGCTTCTACACCTTACTGATGATACCTGGGTATATAGTCGCCGCTACTTCAACGAACTAACCATTGTGGCATTCAATAAGAGCAGCCAACCTGCTACTATAGAATTCGGGATACCAGAAGCGTTCAGCGAAGATACTTTTACGGGAAACTTTGGAGCCGATTTTAAACGCAGGGATCAAACCTTCAACCTCACCCTGGCACCATATAGTTTTGAGGTGATAGGTAATTTTTAAGTGCCCGTTGCAGGAATCAAATATTCGATTTTATACAACTAACCTAAAACAAAAAAGAAATGAAGAAACTAAGTATCGTAATGATTACCTTTGTTTGTACGTTACAAATGATGGCACAGGAGTCAATTATCCGTTTACCCGAACCTCAGAAAACAGGCGGCATGCCCTTGATGGAAGCACTGAACACACGCCATTCCGAGAGGGCATTTTCACCCGAAGAGCTGGATTTGCAAACACTCTCGAACCTCTTATGGGCTGGGTTTGGTTACAACCGACACGAAGCAAAAAAACGAACGGCACCCACCTCGAGAAACTTCCAGGAAATTGAGATTTATCTGTCAATGCCATCGGGTTTGTTTCGCTACAATGCCTGGGACAACACCCTGGAAAGGATTCACGATCGAGACATACGTGCTATAACAGGAAAGCAGGAATTTGTGGCTACTGCACCGATTAACCTCATCTATGTAGCCGACCAGCGCAAAGTGCCGAACCCCGAAAGCGAGTACCAGCAGCGTGCATCGTATGCCAATACCGGTTTCATAGCACAGAATGTATATTTGTATTGCGCCTCTTCGGGATTGGTTGCTGTGATCAGGGCATTGTTTGACGAAACTGAACTTTCGAATGCAATGGGGCTTGATGGAAGCATGAAAATCATCCTCTGTCACTCGGTAGGGTATCCGAAAAAATAATTTTCAATCCAAGTAAGCCAATGTGTGGTGATCAGAATGAAAAGATTACCGCACTGTGAGGTTTCAGGCTAACAGGCACCCCCTCGTCAATGGCTTGTGCAACAGTGAAACTGATTTCGTCAAGTTTCCATAATATCTCATTTGCGTCAAGCATAGTCATCCGGTTGATGTTTAGGCTTGCCTCGGGAAATTGTTGTAACAGATCGAAAGCGTGCTGAGGAATGTGCACACGCGCGGACTTTTGTGGTTTATCACCGAAATTCAACACAACAAGCAGACATTCGTTCTCTGTATATCTCAAATAGGCATATAGATGTTTCTCATCGAGCGATTCTCGGTTTACCCACATCAGGTCGTAAAAATCACCCCGGTAAAAAGGGTCATGTTCCTGGCAAAGATTAAATAATCTGATGTAGAAGTTACGTAGGTTGTGTTGCCATGATTTCAACAAGCCTCCATCAAACGCACCCTTGTTGATCCATTTCTGGAGTTCCGGAACAACGAAGTAATCGAACACAGTGGTGCGGCCATCATCGCCACTATATCCCGATACGCCATCAGCCGGCTCACCTACCTCTTGACCGAAATAAAGCATGACAGGTCCACTGTTCATCGAGGCTACCGCAACCATAGCCGGGATGGCCTTGCATGGGTTGCTTGCAATATGCTTTGATGCAATACGCTGTTCATCATGGTTTTCGAGGAAACGCAACATGCGATCATCCAACCCGTCGAGGTTTTGCCATGAAAGGGAAATGTCCGACGCTGGCAGTTTGCCTTCAACTACATGGCGTAGGATATCATAAAGGCCCACTTTGTCGTAGAGGTAATCGAACTGCCCTTGGTCGAGGAAGCGGTGATAATTATTTGGTTCATATATCTCGGCGATAAATAACAGGGCGGGGTAAGAACGTTTCACCACTGGTATTACCCAGTTCCAAAACTCCACAGGCACCATGCCTGCCATGTCGCAACGGAATCCGTCCACGCCCTTATTCGCCCAGAACAGCAGTATTTCGCGCATGCGCTCCCAAGTGGCTGGTGGAGGGTTGAAGTGGGTCTTATCATTATCTGGGTACTCAACCCCATAATTTAGTTTAATGGTTTCATACCAATCGTTATTTGTGGGTTGAGCTGAGAAACAATCGTTGCCTGTAACTTTTGCCGGAAACTCAATATAGGGTTCCCAAAGTTCTTCGGGCAAAGGTTCCATTTCATGCGGTATTCCATCTTTGGGTACAACAAAATGCTGCCCGGGCAGGTAGTAAAAATTGTTTTGTGGATGAAATGCCAGGGTCGAAATATCTTCGACCCCAAGGTCTTTAACCCCTTCTGGTCTTGCATTGCCGCAATATTCGCGTGAGACATGGTTAGGAACAAAATCAATAATCACTTTTAGGCCAGTCTGGTGGGTGCGATCTACCAGGTTTTGAAACTCCTGCATCCGACAAAGGACGTTGTCGGCAAGGTCGGGATCCACATCAAAATAATCTTTGATGGCATAGGGCGAACCAGCACGGCCTTTCACGATTTCAGCATGATCGCGCGGGATACCGAACCTACTGTAATCAGCGGTCGTAGCATGGGCAATCACCCCGGTGTACCAGATATGAGTGATGCTTAAAGTTTTTAACGATTCCAGGGCAATATCGCTTATGTCATTGAATTTCCCACAACCGTTTTCGTGAATGGTGCCAAAAGGTTTGGAGGATTGATTTTTGTTGCCAAACAACCTAACCAGCACCTGGTAGATGATAATTTTCTTGTTTTGCTGAGACATTACAAACGATGTAATAATTCTCCAAAGTTATCATTATACATGAAAACTCCAGCAGAAGCTATTTCGTTCTGAGATAGCAAGTGGTCATCCAACACCTGAGTTGCTGGCTACCTACATAACGCATTGGCGAATTCATCTTCAAACCTCCGGCAAACCGAATCACAGCCGTAATCAAACATCCGGTTGGAATTATCTTTTTCGGTGTAGCGAAAGGTAAAACATTGGGGTTTGTCAACCTCTGGTAACACCGAGAATATCTCATTCAAGACATCGGCAGGAGACGAAATACCGTTGATTCCGAACCGTTCAAGAATCGAGGTCAGTTGTTCCCAAGAGGGTTGCTCCACTTTCGAGGGCATTACTGCATCGAAATGCTGGATCATTTTCTGGGTGTTGGCAAAGCTCCCGCCTGTTTCGGAAGGCAGGGTTGCAGGCAAAATCAGATGGGCTTTTTCGGTAGTGGGAGTCAGAAAATAATCCTGAACAACCACAAAATCAGCACCATCGAGGTAGTGCTTGGTATCATCTGGATTTATGGCACACCCCAGCGGATCTTCGCCAAAGATGAATACGTTTTTATGCGAACCGGTTTTGAATTTTTCCAGTGTGCACGAATGTTTTTCGGGCAAGCCAGCGATTTTCCAGAGCGATTCAAGAGCTTTGCGATAGTGAGGGTCTTCGATGCTGCCCGTTCCCGGCCCCAGCGATGGATGTATTCCCATGTCGAATAAGCCCTGGCTGTTGTTTTTCTCTTTGATCGAGAGCAATCCGTTGCTGGTTTTTCCAAGCTTCCCGGTAATCATAGCCAGGTTGAAAAGCTCTTGGCTGGCGCGACCCGAAAGTTCCTTTTCAGAGAAAACCACTACAGCGTTTAACTCGTTGTTGTAATCAATTGCCCATTGAATCAGGGCATTTTCGTTTTTGATACCAGCTTCACTTAAAATTTCAATAAAATCTTCGGCAAGCAGGGCTTTTCGGTATTCTTCGAATCCATCACAATTGTCGCGGATGAACCAGCCATTTTCGAGATTCAAATTCAACAGGTAATGGTTCACTGCCTTCAGGAAATGATAATAGGATTTGATTTTCAACAACTTATCAGCCTTGTAGGCCATGCTGCTGTTGTTGTTAGTGGTGATTACTTCGATGGATGCGTCCTGGCGGAAGCGAATATTATTGAGTATGAACCCAACCACGGCATTGTCGTTATTAATTTCAGAACCCAATAAGATGAACCTGCTCACTCCTTCCAACTCATCCAAAGGTGCATTGGCCAATGAATTGAATGTATAGCCACCGCCCCGGCCCAAATAATGAAAACTGCTGACGTTGTTGGTTTTTGCCCCTGCGCGAGCCAGTTTCTGAATAAGATATAACTCTTCGTTGGTGAGCCTGGCTCCTGCATAAAATATATTGTCGTCTGGGAATGCCGACTTGATCTTTGCTGCAATCAGGTCATAGGCTTCTTCAAATCCGACGGGTTCGAACCGGCTGTTTTTCTTCAACAAGGGTTTAGTAATCCGTTTGGGGTCATTCATAAACCTATAACCGAACTTGGCAAATCGGCAAATGTTCCCGTCTTTGTTCACAAGGCCTTCGTTTCCGGTTACGCTCATTACAAAACCATTGCGGTGGTGGATATGAATGCTGCATCCCACCGAACAGAAATTACAAATGGTCCCGGATTTTTCAGTTTTCACAGGGCCGGGCTTGAATGGGGTGTTTTCGGTGATGGCTCCCGTTGGGCAGGCTGAGATGCATAGGCCGCACGATTCGCAGGTGGTCTCTTGCAGGGGTAGTTCCATACTGGGCGCTACATAAGTATCAAACCCCCGGTTGATAAGACCGAGTGCCGAAGCGCCCACTACCTGCTGGCAAATACGTACGCAGCGTGAGCAGAGGATGCACTTGTTGTTGTCTATCTCGATGTAAGGGTGTCTGAAGTCAATTTCGTGTAGTTTGAACTCCCCTTCGTATCTTTTTTGTTCGGCCTCGTATTCGGTGCAGAGGGCTTTGAGGTTGCAAGTAAAATATTCGGTACAACCACATTCTAAGCAGCGTTGGCTTTCGGCAATCGCCACCTCTTCGTTCTCATAACCCAACTCAACTTCCCTGAAATTCGCCCTTTCATCGGCGGGTATAGTCGGCATTTCGCGGCGAAGCTGGTGCGTGAACTTACCTATATAGTCTGCAGGATGTTGTTCCTTGAAATTATCCTTCTTACTCAGGAACTCCGTAGGCATGGGTTTGACGCATAGACCCGACAAATACAGATGACAACTATGCGAAGCAATCCTTGCCTGTGCAATTGCTTCGATAAGTGTGGCAGGGCCTGTCACTCCGTCGCCGGCAGCAAACACCGATGGAATTCCTGTTTGCAGGGTGTGCCGGTCAGCTTCAATGTCGCCCCATTTGTTTACGTTAAGCTGGCCAATCTCACAATTGGTGTTGATATTATCAATAAAACTCACTTCGGTTTTTTGTCCTATGGCGGCCAGCATGTAATCCAACTCAATCTCAAAGTCTGAACCTTCGACGGGTACTGGGCGGCGACGACCCGAAGCGTCGGGTTCGCCCAATTCCATGCGCAGGCAGGTAACCGATTTCAGGTTGCCCTGCTCGTTTTTGTTGATGCGTTTTGGATTCGTAAGAAGCAGATATTCAACGCCTTCAAGTTTCGATTCGTGTATTTCGATGGGGTTGGCTGGCATTTCTTTTTCGGTGCGGCGATAAATCACATACACTTTTTTAGCCCCACAGCGCTGTGCGGTGCGGCAGCAGTCCATGGCTGTGTTACCGCCCCCCACAACAGCTACCACCTTATTGCTGAAGTCCATCTTCTCGCCCGTGAGTTCCATTTGTTTCAGGAAATCAATACCCGAAAGCACATTACCTGCATCATCGCCTTCGCAACCTACACGGGTTCCTTTTTGCGAACCGATGGCCAGAATCACTGCATCAAAATCGTCCTTCAGGGTATTATAGCTTAGGTTCTGACCCAAGCGTTGGTTGTAATGAATGCGGGCACCCATTTCGGTAATGTTGTCAATTTCCTTTTGAAGTAAGTCGTTAGGTAGCCGATACTCGGGTATTCCATAGCGTAGCCAGCCACCGGCTTTGGGTGCACCCTCAAAAATTTCCGCTTCGTGGCCTTCTTTACGCAGGAAGAATGCTGCTGACAATCCGGCCGGACCACCACCAATTATGGCTACTTTCTTGCCTGTAGCCGGTTTGATTGCAGGTTTATATTTTTTACCCGATTCCAGGTCGCGATCGCTGGCGAATCGTTTCAGGTAGTCTATACCTACGGCAGCGCCTTCGTCGAGAAGGTTTCGGCGACACGCAATTTCGCAGGGACGAACACATACGCGGCCACACACAGCCGGTAATGGATTGGTTTCCTTAATGATGGCTACTGCTTCGCTATATTTGCCTTTCTCGATCATCGAAATGTAACCCTGTACATCAACTCCTGCCGGGCATGTTTGTTTGCAGGGACCGATGCAATCGGCATAGTGGTTGCTCGCCAGCAGGTCGAGGGCGGCTTTACGGGCTTTGCGGGTTTTTTCATTATCGGTATGTATCGCCATTCCTTCGCTGAGAAGGGTGCTGCACGAGGGCTGCATATTATTCATTCCATCCACCTCTACCACACACACATAGCACGAGGAGTAAGGCTCGAGACGGGGGTCGTTGCAAAGGGTTGGAATTGTAATACCGTGGCGACTGGCGAGTTGCAGAATGGTTTCGTTTTTTATTCCATCAACCTTTTTGCCGTTGAGAATTATATTCAGGCTTTCGCTCATTTTTTTAGCATTTATATTGAGTGAGTGGCTTAATTGGCTCTAAGACAGAAGGATGGCCTCGAACTTACACTTTGTGAAGCAGGCGCCGCATTGGATACACTTATCCTGAACGATGTAATGGAGTTGCTTGCGTACGCCGTCGATGGCATCCACAGGGCAGTTTTTGGCGCAAACGGTACATCCGGTACAAGTTTCGGGGTTCACTTTATAGATTATCAGTTTTTTGCACACCAGCGCCGGGCATTTTTTATCGCGGATGTGGGCCTGGTATTCGTCTTTGAAATAGCGGATGGTTGTAAGCACAGGGTTGGGAGCTGTTTGGCCAAGCCCACACAGCGAATTTTCTTTGATCTGAAAAGCCAGTTCTTCGAGAAGTTCGATATCACCTTCGCGGCCTAAACCCTCGGTAATGCGTGAAAGAACTTCGAGTATGCGTTTGGTACCGATTCGGCAAAAGGTGCACTTACCGCAGCTTTCCTTTTGGGTGAAATCGAGAAAGAATCTGGCAACGTCAACCATACAGGTGGTTTCATCCATTACCACCATGCCGCCCGATCCCATGATGGCACCGGTAGCATTCACACTATCGTAGTCAATGATCGTATCGCTCATGTATTCAGGAATGCAACCACCCGAGGGGCCACCAAGCTGCACTGCCTTAAATCGCTTGTTGTCTTTTATTCCTCCGGCAATTTTATAGATTATGTCGCGGATACTGATGCCCATGGGCATCTCTACCAAACCCGAACGTTTTATTTTTCCTGCCAGCGCGAACACTTTTGTGCCTTTGCTTTTTTCGGTGCCATATTGTGCATAGGCCTTTGCGCCGTTAAGGATGATCCAGGGTATGTTGGCAAAGGTTTCGACATTGTTGATGTTGGTGGGTTTTTTCCAAAGACCTGAGGTAGCCGGAAAGGGAGGACGTTTGCGTGGCATCCCACGTTTTCCTTCCACCGAGGCAATGAGTGCTGTTTCCTCTCCGCAAACAAAAGCTCCGGCTCCTTCTTTGATGAAAATATCGAAATCAAAACCTTCGATACCGGCAACATTTTCTCCTAAATAGTTTTTCTTTCGCGCTTGCTCCAACGCTATATTCAGGCGTTTGATGGCAAGGGGATATTCGGCCCTGCAATAAATAACCCCTGCGGTGGCTCCGATGGCATTGGCGGCAATGATCATGCCTTCGAGCACCGAGTGTGGATCGCCTTCAAGAAGTGAGCGGTCCATGAAGGCGCCAGGGTCGCCTTCGTCGGCATTACAAATGATGTATTTTTCGTCGGATTGACTGTTAGCAGCAAACCGCCACTTCAGCCCGGTAGAAAATCCACCGCCCCCGCGGCCACGCAGACCGCTGTCGAGCACGGTTTGAATTACATCGCCGCCTTTGAGTTTCTCAGCGACAATTTTTTTGATGGCCTGATAGCCACCCCGCGATTCATATTCTTCGATACATTCGGGATCAATATAGCCACAATTTCGTAGGGCAATTTTTACCTGGGAATCAGTGAAGGTGTTGTCTTCAGTTTTAAAAAGATCAGTTTTTACCACGTATTCCTTCACGGGGTTGCCTTGGTTGATGTGCTTCTCGATGATCTCAACCGCACGTTCTTCGGTTACCTCGCCATAGAGCATAGAGCCATTCTCATCAATGATCTCTACCAATGGTTCGCGGTAGCACATACCCACGCAACTTGTTTTTTTAAGCTCAAAATCAAGATTTTCGGCTTCCCTAAACGCTTTTATCTTTTGATAGGTTTTGTTTGCACCGGCAGCGATGCCGCAGCTCCCCAACCCTACAATAACCTTTGTTTTATGCATACGAAAAGATGTTATGGTGATCATGCGGGAGGATGAATGGCAGATGAACGATTCCTTGGGGTAGTTTTAATTGTTTTCCTTGATCCTTATGTTTTTAATGATTTTCACGGCTCCATCACCGGTTAGCTTACCGTAAGTGTCGTTGCCGATCATCATCACGGGGGCCAGCGAGCAGCAAC
>JAUXXY010000243.1 GCA_030684735.1 Bacteroidales bacterium
AAGGCCCAATAAAAATAATTCCTTCCTGCTGGCAGCGTTCAGCGAAATGCGAATTTTCCGATAAGAAACCATATCCAGGATGAATGGCATCAACATTGCATTCTTTGGCTACTTCAAGGATTTTTTCGATGTTCAGATAGCTGCTGATCGAAGCTGATGCTCCAATGTGTTGGGCTTCGTCGGCATAGCGCACATGCATCGAGGTTCGGTCAGCGTCCGAAAATACTGCTACAGAACGTATTCCCATTTCGCGCAGGGATCGCATGACCCTGACAGCAATTTCGCCTCGGTTGGCAACAAGCACTTTTTTGATCATACATGAATATGTTTATGAAAAAGAACCTTCAATTTAATCAATGGTAACCGGAAAAGTTCTAGCCAGACAGCAAGCATGCATTATGTTACAAATATATAACACATAACATATAAATCTCAATAAATGTATTTACTGCCTGTTTAATATTATTATCTCCTTTAAAGCAGAGTAACAGAGCAAAGTATAAAGGTGTATTTCTTTGGTGCTATATATGTCTGAAACCAATGATTTCTCTTACCTCTTTGATGGTTTGCGATGCGCTGGCACGGGCTTTTTCTGCTCCCAGAACAGCCACCTTATGCAAATAATTATTGTTGGCTTCCAACTCGCCAATTCTTTCACGGAATGGCCGCGTGAATGCAATTGCATCTTCAGCCAGGTGCTTTTTCATGTCGCCGTAGCGGACTTGGCAATTGTTGTAAAGGGTGATAAAATGAGCATAGGTGTCTGCAGGCGAAAGTACCTTCATCAAGTGGAAAAGGTTTTCGATGGGTTGGGATTTGGGCTGATCGGACTGTGTGGGACCGGCGTCGGTTACGGCACGCATGATCTTTTTACGGATAGTTTCGGGAGCGTCGGATAAATAAATGGCATTGGCATCTCCTTCCGATTTACTCATTTTGGTGCTGCCGTCCAATCCGGGTATTTTTATCAATTCCTCTCCAAAATTAAATGCAACAGGTGCGGGAAAATAATCAATATTATAAATACGGTTGAAACGATTCGAAAAAGTGCGTATCATTTCAAGATGTTGTTCCTGGTCCTTACCTACAGGCACCTTGGCGGCTTTGTGAATAAGCACGTCAGCAGCCATTAGGGCTGGATAGGTGAGCAGTCCCGCATTTACGTTATTTGGTTGCAAACGCACTTTTTCCTTGAAAGAAGCCACCCTCTCCAGTTCTCCCAAATAGGCATTCATGTTGAGCAGTAGGTACAGTTCGGCAACCTCAGGAATATCGCTCTGGATATAAAGTGTAGCCTTTTCGGGATCTATACCGGCTGCCAGGAAACTGATAAGCACTCTTTTGACATTTGCATAAAGATCGGCAGGGGTGGGATGAGTGGTTAAGGAATGATAATCAGCAATGAAGAAAAAGCAGTCGTGCTCGTGTTGCATTTTCACGAAGTTTTTCACTGCGCCGAAATAATTACCCAGGTGCAGGTGCCCTGTTGGTCTTATACCGCTGACAACAATATCCATTATGTAATTTTTGGATGATTTGAACTTATGGCGTTCAAAATTATGAAAAAACCGCTTGGTGGGCGAACAACCTATAAGATGATTTCGTCTTCTTGTTTATTGAAGAAATGGTATTCAAGAAAATGATACGCGCTTATGGGTTTAACCTTGATCCATTTATTGAATTTGAAAAACCATTTCAACCTTATGGAGGGAAGCCCTTTTAAAAGATAGGCGTAAACGTAAGGATGGACAGCTAGTATCAGATTATTTTCGTTTTGATCGCGTAGCAGGTATCGCAGATTGTTTTCAATATCGTCTACCAACACGATGCTTGACTTCACTTGGCCAGAACCTTCGCACGCGGGGCATTTTTCGAGCACTTGCACAGTCATTTCTGGCCTCACACGCTGACGGGTAATCTGCACCAGCCCAAATTTACTGGGGGGTAAGATGGAATGTTTAGCATGGTCTTTAGCCATTTCTTCCTTCAATTTCTGATAAAGTTGCCGGCGATGCGAAGGAAGGTGCATATCAATGAAATCTACTACAATGATGCCGCCCATATCGCGCAAGCGCAACTGCCTGGCTATTTCAGCCGCTGCTTCGAGGTTGACAGTTAAGGCATTGGATTCTTGCGAGTTATCTGAATTAAGGCGGTGCCCACTGTTGACATCAATCACATGCAGCGCTTCAGTATGTTCAATGATAAGATAAACCCCACTTTTGATTGTAACTATTTTGCCAAAGGCATTCTTGATTTGTTTGTCAATGCCAAAACTTTCAAAAATAGGTACTTTACCTTTGTATAGCTTGACGATGTCGGCCTTGTCGGGTGCGATTTTTTTTATGTAGTTGCGCACTTCCTCGTACACAACCGGGTCATTCACATGCACATTGTTAAACGATTCATTGAGCAAATCCCTAAGGATGGTAGAGGCACGCCCTAATTCGCTGATGAGTCGCAGCGGAGGCTTTGCCCCATTGAGTTTCGCAACGGTTGTCTCCCATTTTTGTATCAAATTGTTCAAGTCGGAATCAAGATCGGCCACCTTTTTGTTTTCAGCTACCGTGCGTATGATGATGCCAAAGTTGGCTGGCTTAATGCTCAGGATGAGTCGTTTGAGCCTGCTTCTTTCTTCCGGATTTTTAATTTTTTGCGAAACCGAGACCCTGTTTGAAAAGGGAACTAGCACTATGTATCTTCCGGCAAATGCCAGTTCGGAAGTGATTCGTGGCCCTTTAGTCGAGATGGGCTCTTTGGCAATTTGAACAACAATTTGTTGGTTGGGGCTGAGTACCGATGAAATCTTACCGGTTTTTTCTATGTCAGCCTCGTGGGGGAAGTCAGTCAATGACGTCCTATGCAGCTTGCCTGCGAAAACACTTTTTACAAACTTGTTCAGTGAATTTACCTGTGGACCCAAGTCGAGGTAATGCAGAAAAGCGTCTTTCTCATAGCCTACATCCACGAAGGCAGCATTCAACCCGGGCATAATCTTTTTGACCCTGCCCAGGTAAACATCACCAACAGCATAGTTATTATTGCTTTTCTCTTTGTTCAGTTCTATAAGGACTTTGTCTTCGAGCAGCGCAATAGCAACTTCTGCTTGGCTGGAATCGATGAAAAGTTCCTTATTTACCATAGCAAAATATTTTAAAAAACCTTCATTAGGTTATTTCAACTGGGATGAAAATCTGTTGAAGAAAGGAAGAAAAAAAAGCATGAGTCACAAAGAGCAACCAAGTGATTGTATTGCAACCTATGCGTAAAAAAATTTATTTCTTCTTATGTCGGTTCTTTCTTAAGCGTTTTTTGCGCTTGTGTGTTGCCATCTTGTGCCTTTTTCTCTTCTTTCCGCTTGGCATAGGTGTAAATGTTAATAAAATAATGCTGGATTGCTACTAAACATTCTTCTTCACTTCGCTCACAAAAGTTTTCGCAGGCTTAAATGAAGGAATATTATGGGCAGGAATAATAATGGTGGTGTTTTTTGAAATATTTCTACCGGTTTTTTCTGCACGTTGCTTGATAATGAAGCTGCCAAAACCACGCAGGTAAACATTCTTTCCTTTTGCCAGCGAATTTTTGACTGCATCCATGAAGGCTTCAACGGTTGCCTGTACGGCCACTTTTTCAATACCAGTCTTGTTAGCAATATTTGCTACAATTTCTGCTTTTGTCATAGTTGGTTGTTTTTAAAGATTTGAAAATAAATTTTTAATGTGGGTTGCAAAGATAAAACTTTTTAAAAGCCTGTGATACAAATTTTAAGATTTTTATTCATAACTAGTTATGTTATCTTTGCGTGCTATGAATTTTAAATCTGATTTTGCAAAGATACTAATTCACTGGTATTTAGAAAATCACCGAGATTTGCCATGGCGCAGCACAAAAGACCCTTACAATATTTGGGTATCTGAAATTATTTTGCAGCAAACACGTGTAAACCAAGGACTTGGCTATTATACCCGTTTTATTTTGAAATTTCCTGATCTACGGAGCTTAGCCAACGCAAGTGCTGATGAGGTGATGAAAGCATGGGAAGGGTTGGGATACTACTCTCGGGCACGCCACATCCACGAAACGGCAAGATTCCTTGTCAACCAAAACCACGGTCGGTTTCCTGAAGAGATAGAAGAGCTAATCAAATTAAAAGGCATCGGAAAATATACTGCCGCCGCCATTGCCGCCATTGCCTTCGATGTGCCGGTAGCAGTGGTTGATGGTAATGTCATGCGTTTCTTTTCACGGTATTTCGGTTTAACCGAACCCATTGAAACCACCCGGGCAATGCAAAACATAAACAAGCTTGCCAACAGCCTGATTGGTAAGTCTCAACCTGGCACTTTTAACCAGGCTTTGATGGAATTCGGAGCATTGCAATGTGTGCCGGTTAACCCCAATTGCGCAAATTGTTGCTTTTGCAAAACCTGCGATGCCTTCAGAACAGGAAGGGTAAACAAACTACCGATGCGAAGTAATAAAACCAAAACCAAGGCCCGTTTTTTTAATTATTTGCTGATTTTCACACCGGATGATTCCATATATATTAAACGGCGTAATGAAAAAGATATCTGGGAAAGACTCTATGATTTGCCACTCATCGAAAATAATGAACTTTTTACGGTGGATAAACTCAAGGAGCAAAATCAGTTGGCTGAATGGTTCGGTAGTACAAAAATTGAAGCTAAGGCTATTGAAAAAGATTACCGGCATATACTCACCCACCAAATCATTCATGCCCGGTTTTTTAAAATTCATTTGAAGGATACTGAGCCTGCTCCTATGCCCGTTGTATTTTTAAGAATCCCTGTTCCTGAATTCAAAAATTATCCTTTTCCAAGGCTGATAACAAATTTTTTTACTGACCAGGAGTTGCTAATAAGATAATATATAGCATGATATGAAAATCGGAAATGTTGATTTGGGCCCTCTTCCCGTACTACTTGCTCCGCTTGAAGATATCACCGACCAGGCTTTTCGCCTGATATGCCGCGAATATGGTGCTGACATGGTTTACACGGAATTTATATCAAGTGAAGGATTGATACGTGATGCCCAAAAAAGCATAAAAAAATTGTGTTTCGATGAGCGCGAAAGACCCCTGGGCATACAAATTTTTGGCCATGATGCGGAGGCTATGCGTCATGCAACCATTGTGGCACAAGAGGTCAACCCCGATCTGATTGATTTAAATTTTGGTTGCCCGATTCGTAAAGTTGTGAATAAAGGAGGGGGAGCAAGTTTGCTGAAGGATATCCCGCGGATGTTGAAGATCACCGAAACAGTGGTTCGTACAACGAAACTACCGGTAACAGTAAAAACACGACTGGGTTGGGACGAGCACAGCAAAATAATTATTGAGGTGGCTGAGCGCCTGCAAGATTGCGGGATATCGGCAATCACCATTCATGGGCGGACACGTGCTCAGATGTATGGAGGCAAAGCCGATTGGACCCTGATCGGTGAAGTGAAGAACAATCCACGTATGCATATTCCTGTGATTGGAAACGGCGATATTGATAGTCCTGAAAAAGCCCAGGAAATGTTTACCCGCTTTGGCGTGGATGGCATCATGATAGGCCGTGCTGCCATTGGTAATCCCTGGATATTCAAGCATATAAAAGAGTATCTTCAAAATGGAAAAGTCTCAGGAGAGGTTACCCTCATAGACCGCATCAGCACCTGCCAAAGGCATTTGCTTGCAGCTATAGAAAAAAAGGGTGAAAAACGAGCCATCCTTGAAATGCGTAAGCTCTATGGAGGTTATTTCAGAGGAGTACCAAGTTTCAAAAACATCAAAATGAAATTGCTCACAATGACTACAATGTATGAGATAGATGCTTGGTTTAAACAAGTGAGCGAGAATAATTATGAGAACCATTAACCGGCTTGGTAAGGTTGCCGGTTGCGTGTTGGTGTTTTCCGCCCCAGACAAGGTAGATGAATATTGAAAATTTGCGGTAATTATGTAATTTTGCAACTCTGATTGCGGATACATCCTTTTCGGGTATTCCGAAAATGCGCCTATAGCTCAGTCGGTTAGAGCAACTGACTCATAATCAGTAGGTCCCTGGTTCAAGTCCAGGTGGGCGCACTTGAAAAGACCCTGTCATGTTTGCTTCATGGCAGGGAATTTTTTTTACATCAAACTGCAATAGGTTCAAAGCTACTCAAGGCATTCTAAATTTATTTGTACTTTTGAGCGCCATAAAATTTACCCTTCATGAAAAGAACTATTTTATTTGTTGTCTTATTTTTTATCGGACAATTGGTGATTGCCCAAGGCACTAATCCATATTCTTTAAAAAGATTACGTTTTGGATTTGAACCTACCGTGGATTTTTGGCTCAAAGCCCCTTCGGATATTGATCTGAAATTATTGCAGCGTGGCGCCAGCTTTCATTTGATGTACGAACAACCTATAAAGGAATCGAAGTTCAGCTTGTGTGGTGGATTATCGGTAGCCTCGCACAATCTTTACTCAAACGGGAGGCTGAAGGTTAATAATGAAGGGAATAGCTATTTTCTGGCCATACACGATACGATCGTTTACACGAAAAACAAGTTTAGTTTTACCTACCTCGACATTCCTGTTGAGCTGAAGTATAAAACCAACAGCCATATTAATTTTGCGTTGGGGCTGCGAGCCGGGTTGATGATCAACGACCATACAAAATATGTTGGCGAGGATTACCTGAGCGGCGGAACACGGGATATAAAGGTGAAATTTGCTAACAATGCAAACATCATGAACTATCGGCTTGGCGCCTATGCTGTGCTTGGCTACAGATGGGCAAATGTAAAATTTGGTTATAGTTTCACCAAGTTGTTCGAAAAAGACAAAGGGCCCAACATGTCACCCATGACATTCGGCTTGCTCATAAGGCCTTATTAAATAAGAGCATTGGTGCATTATTTTTTCGATTAGAGCACCATTTTCGGATCCTTTCCATTGATCTCTATTTCAACAGTTCTTGTAGGCCTTTTGAATTTGAATCTGCCTATCCAAACACCTTGTTGGATAAAGTAACTAAGGATAATTACCTATTGAAACTATTTGAATAGAAAGACTTGGCAGGCCCGCAGAATCCTGCCAGGTTTGTGAGGTAAGCCAAGCCACATTACCTGTAAAATGTTGATGGTCAGATTGCAGCCAGCGCCTTCTCGTAATCGGGCTCTTGAGCAATTTCGGGCACCAGTTCGGTGTAAACGACCTTGCCGTTCTCATCAACAACAACAATACTACGTGCCAAGAGCCCTGCAAAAGGGCCATCTATGATTTCAATCCCGTAAAGCCTGCCAAATTCCTGATCCCGAAAAGCCGATAAGGAAATCACATTTTCTATCCCCTCGGCAGTACAAAACCGCCCCATGGCAAAAGGAAGGTCTTTTGTTATGGCTAATATGATCGTGTTAGGGATGCCTGCAGCCTTTTCGTTGAACACACGTAACGCTGTCGCACAAATTCCTGTGTCGAGGCTGGGTGAAATATTCAGCAGTACTTTTTTCCCTTTGAGTTCTGAAAGAGCCATCTCGCCCAGATCGGACTTAACGAGTTTAAAATCAGGAGCTTTGCTTCCTATTGAGGGTAGTTCGCCGGAAATGTGGACGATATTCCCTTTTAATGTGATGGATCTCATAATTTATGGATTTAAAATTGGATGTTTTAGGTTTATAACTGGTACTGAAGAATTAATCCGAGTGCAACATGAAATTGCCCGTAATGCCAAAAACGGTATCTATCATTGTCCGATCGCTCGTGGTTGCGCAAACTAAGTATAGAATTATTCATCCTCAGATTCACGGAGGTTCGCTCGTTGAAAAAGAAATACATTCCCCCGATATAATTTACGATGGTTTGCCGGAAAGGTACTGGCGATAGATCCGTGTCTCCGTTCTTGCGTTCAAAAGTATGCAACAGATAACCAAAACCAGGCCCGACTTCGAAGGCCAGTTTTCTTGAATATACAAACTGGTATAGAATGGCCAGTTCCACATAATCTGTTCGTAACAAATATTCGTCAAAATCTTCTTTTTCGTAATTAGGATTTTTACGCGAGCCTTTTTGAACGAAAGCCAGCTCCATCTGTATGAGGCTATAGGGAGAAAAACTTTCAGTCGGACTGACATTCGCTGTTTCAGGAAGTTCAATACCGAGATCTTTTTGAAAAGGAACGCGCAGGTTCACAAAAGCACCAGCCATGACTCCCGGTTTGTTAAACCCACTATAAGTATCGCCATCCACTTGTGTTCCCATAACGCCAGCCTTCAGGCCACCAATAAATTGCTGAGAAAAAGCAGGGAAAATGAGTAAGTACAGGAAAATGAAAAGGAATAAAAAATACCTCATAAAACAACGGCTATAAATAAACACATAAAACAAAGGGATAAAATTAAAGAAAGTTTTCATCCATAGCTGGTTTTTTCTGAAGCTCCTGGATTCTTTGAACAAGAAATAAAGCAAGGGTTACCTGCATTTTGAGATTTCACGCGTATCAGGATCGGGTACAGTGCCAAGCCAAATGGTGGAATAACCCTGATAAAAGCCAACTCCCATTGCCATCCACTGAAGGTTTTCCCAGTTCAAACGGTTGATCATCACATTATTGTGGCCGTGGCTTTGGCTCCAGTTGGAAATGGCATCCATAGCATAATCATGTGGGTTGTTGTAAGGAAAGGAAGAATAGAATGCAATTTCGTAACCTTCAGCAGGGTAAAGGGTAAGTTCCCGTGGCTTATTCCACATACACGCGGCTCTTTTATGATCTGAACTGTAGCAGCAAGCACTCCACGGGCCATTCTGAGTCCAACTGTGCAAATTGCAGTTTTTCTTTTTATGAGGCTCGTGCCGGGCCAGATCGCGACAATGCAACTGAGCTACCTGGGTCAGGGAATATGATAAAGCAATGATGGGCAAACCATTCTCCAGCCTGTATCGGTTCAATTCATCGAAAAGCGCCGCTTCTTCCTGGTTCAAACAAACTTCTTTCGAGTAATAATCGGCATCCTCTGTGAGTGTTTTTGATGTTTCAGTTTGAATAACCACCAGGGAAATCAACGAGAAAATTATTGACTGGATGTATGAAATCATTAGTCAGAGGCTTGGTATATGCTAAATAGGCATAAACTCATTTCCGGTTTCCTATATTGTCTGGCCTTAGTGGATAAATTAGCAGCACCTTTCTTTATATTGTTATACTTTTGCAATCATCAATCGCCGATTAAATAAATGAAAAACGACGAATATCGCATCCTGCTGGCCGATGATGAACCGGATGTTATTGAGTTCCTTGGCTATAATCTTAGAAAAGAAGGCTACCAGGTGTTTTCGTGCTACAATGGAAAAGAAGCCGTTGAAATGGCTTCCAACCTTCGTCCTCACATGGTCATTCTTGATGTAATGATGCCGGTAATGGATGGCATGGTGGCATGTCAGGAGATCAAAAAAAATCCCGATCTTCAGCATTCGATCATCATTTTCCTGACAGCCCGTGGTGAAGATTATTCGCAAATTGCCGGATTCGAAGCAGGCGCCGACGATTATATAACCAAACCCATCAAACCCCGCGTGTTGCTGAGCCGCATTACAGCCTTGCTACGACGTTACAAAGAACCGGAAAAAAGAGAAAATGTGCTTCAAGTCAGCGACTTGATTATTGACAAGGAAAAACACCTGGTGATGATCAAAGGACAGGATATTTTCTTGCCTAAGAAAGAGTTTGAGTTGTTACAGGTATTGGCATCAAAACCCAACAAGGTTTTTTCGCGCGAAGAAATATTCACACGTGTTTGGGGAAACGATGTCATTGTGGGCGAACGCACCATTGATGTGCATATTCGGAAAATCCGTGAGAAAACAAAACTTCAAAATATCAAAACCATTAAGGGAGTTGGATATAAGTTTGAAGCATGACATCGCTTTTGCACGAGTAAAGATATAGTACTATGAATTTTTCTGACCCAAAGCGGCTTTCGGTTTTTGTGGCATTCGTTATCACGATGTTTGCATTCCTTATTTATCTGCTCTCACAGCTTTTTCCGCTTCCGACAGCTTCGTGGCTCAAAATCTTGCTTTTCATGGCATTGCTTTTTGGTTTTACTTTTATTGTTTTTCGCTACTCCATCGAAAAATTTATCTATGAAAAAATCAGGTTGATTTACAAAACCATTCACAACCTCAAGCGCCCCAAGGAAGGAGAAAAATCCAAGATGAATATGGCGGGCGATGCGCTCGACAAAGTTCAACGGCAGGTGCTTGAGTGGGGAGAGGATAGGGCCAACGAAATTGAAGAGCTCAAAGCACTGGCCGCCTATCGGCGCGAATTCATCGGCAATGTGTCGCATGAACTGAAAACACCCATTTTCAACATTCAGGGCTACGTGCTCACCCTGCTCGATGGAGGGTTGGATGATCCTGCCATCAACCGTGACTACTTGCTGCGGACCGAAAAAAGCATTAACCGGATGATCGCCATCGTTAATGACCTGGAATCTATCGCTCAGCTCGAATCGGGCGAGCTTAAGTTGAATTTCAGCAGGTTCGATATTGTAGGTCTCACTCGCGAAGCAATTGATTTGCTTGAGGTTAAAGTAAAGAAGAAAGATGCCGTCATTTATTTTGCCGAAGCGTATGATAAACCCGTTATGGTGCTGGCCGACAAGGAACGGATACGTGAGGCGCTGATCAACCTGATTGACAACTCAGTTAAGTATGGCGCCAAGCCTGGGGGCAAAACCAAGATCAGTTTTTTCGATATGGACAAGCATATTTTGGTTGAAATTACCGATGATGGCATGGGCATCAGCCGGCAAGATATTCCCCGTGTGTTCGAGCGTTTTTATCGCACCGACAAGGGCCGGTCGCGCGAGCAAGGAGGCACCGGCCTGGGTCTGGCCATCGTAAAACACATCATCGAAGCCCACCAGCAAACCATTTCTGTGCGCAGTACAATTGGCATAGGGAGCACTTTTGGATTTACCCTAAAAAAGGGAAGCTAAGTTTGTCGCCGGTTGTTTTTTTACCACCGCAGATTTGGTTTTGCCCACCGCGCCTAAGACCATTAAACCACTTAAAATCGTAAATTAGCCACTTTATAATTGACAAAGAATATTTGATGAAATTAGTAACGCAGACACCGAAAAAGGCATTAAAAGCCTTCTTGAAGCAAAAACCATTGAGAAGTGAAATTAACATTTTTAAAATCAACCTCATTGCATTGCTCGACAAGATAAGCGCTATTGAAAAACGACCTAGGGATGAAAGCGAAGAACATTTAAAAAACGACCTGCGTGACTTTTTGCGCGACACTTATTACCGTGACACCAATGCCATCAACACCAAAGACAAGAAGGACTTAGTAATTCATCTCGGCAAGACCACTGACAGCGAAGTTGGAATAATCATCGAAGCCAAACGACCTACCAACATTAACGAAATGGTTACGGTTGATAACCCCAACAAAAAAGCACTTCACGAACTTATACTTTACTACTTAGACGAAAGAAACCAAGCGGCAAACAACCAACTAAAACAGTTGGTAATAACCAATGTTAACGAGTGGTATATAATAGACGCAAACCATTTTGACAAGCATATTTACCGAAATACGCAAATAAAAAAACTATACGAAACAAAACTCAACGACAAAAAAGACAATCCCTTTTTCTATGAGGAAATTGCCAAAATCGTTTCCAAAATTGATGTTGAAATTCCTTGTATTTATTTCGACATCAGAGAATACGACACCATTTTACGCAATAATAAAAAAGAAGATGACCGAGAACTAAGTGCTCTACTCAAAATTCTTTCGCCACAGCACTTATTAAAAATTGCAACGCCCAACGACAGCAATTCACTCAACGAAAAATTTTACAAAGAACTGCTTCATATCATAGGACTGGAAGAAGCAAAAGAAAACGGCAAAAACATAATCCGCAGAAAAAAATACCTGCCTGCCGGACAGGCTGGAAACCGCAATGTGGCTTCGCTTATTGAAGCAACTATTGAGGCATTAAACACCGAAGATGTTTTGCATCGCCTTCCCGACCAATCTATCTACGGAGAAAACAAAGAAGAAAGAATTTTCAATGTTTCCTTAGAACTTTGCATAACCTGGATAAACAGAATTTTGTTTCTCAAATTATTGGAGGGACAACTCATTACTTACCATCAAGGCAACAAGGATTATCGTTTCTTAAACAACAAAACCATAAACGACTTTGACGAACTGTTTAAACTGTTTCACAAAGTATTGGCGGTAAACCTTAACGATAGAAGCGATGCGATAAGAACAAAATACAGCCGAATTCCTTATTTGAACAGTTCCCTTTTTGAAATCAGCGAATTAGAAGACCAAACCATTAAAATCAATTCGCTTGATAATAGCGGTCAATTGGAACTCATTGGAGCAACCATTTTAAAAGACCTCAAAAAGAAAACAGACAAACTGCCTACGCTTGATTACTTGTTTCAGTTTTTAGATGCTTACGATTTTGCCAGTGAAGGAACAGAAGATGTGCAGGAAGACAATAAATCCATTATCAATGCTTCAGTGCTTGGCAAAGTGTTTGAAAAAATAAACGGCTATAAAGACGGTTCAGTTTTTACACCTGCATTTATCACAATGTATATGTGCAAGCAGAGTATCCGCTTGGCTGTGGTAGAAAAGTTCAACTGTCTGAACCATGATTTATCTGATTCTAAGACTAACAGGATTGATAAATACAAAACCATCGAAGACATTTATGAGGCAATAGGTAAAGATTTTAGCCGCCAAAAGGCAAACGATGTTACTAATTCACTAAAAATTTGTGACCCGGCAGTGGGATCAGGACACTTTTTAGTTTCTGCGCTAAATGAGATTATATCCATTAAAAGCGATCTGAATATTTTAATGGACGAAAACGGCAAAACGCTTAGAGATTATGAAATTGAAATTGTAAATGATGAACTGATTATAACAGATGAAAACGGAAATATTTTTGCTTACAACCCCAAAAACAGCGAAAGCAACCGACTGCAAAAAACGCTTTTCCACGAAAAGCAAACCATCATTGAAAACTGTTTGTTTGGCGTTGACATCAATCCCAACTCTGTAAAAATTTGCCGTTTGCGTTTGTGGATAGAACTTCTAAAAAATGCTTACTACAAAGAAGGTGGAACGCTGAGCGGAGCCGAAGCGTACACCGAACTGGAAACGCTTCCAAATATTGACATCAACATAAAATGCGGAAACAGTTTATTGAGCCGATTTGCTTTGGATGCCGATTTAAGCAAGGCCTTGAAAAGCATTAAGTATGATGTAAAAGCATACCGGGGTTTTGTGAACGCTTACAAAAACGAAAATAATCGTGATGTAAAACG
>JAUXXY010000247.1 GCA_030684735.1 Bacteroidales bacterium
AAACAATCGCTCTATATCTTTGCCATCACTGCTGATACGGCGATCAGCAGAATTCAAGCCTTGCCAGCCGATTTTCAGGAATCGCTCAGCCAATTCAGGAATCATCTGGTACAATCTGATTTTTCGTCTTTTACGTCCGAAAATTTTAACAATTACAAAAACCTCGGTTATGATTTGTATGAGTTAATGATCAAGCCTGTTGACGATGTGTTGAGTGGTAAACGATTGATAATCATACCCGATCATCAACTTGGGTATCTTCCGTTTGAAGTATTAATTACTGAACAAACCTTGCCTGGCCCAGTTGATTTCAGTGGTCTTCCCTACTTAATGCTTGATCATCCAATCAGTTATACCTATTCGGCCACCCTGCTGTTCACACATTTTCATAGACGAAACATTAAACCATACCGGATCTTGGCCTTTGCACCAGACTACTTTACCCAAGACAAGCGAAAAGTATCTGATAGCCAGCGAGCAGAGTTATTGCCAATTCCCTGGGCTAAAACAGAAGCTAAGAACATTTCAAGCACTTATCTTGCTAAGTCCTACTTGGGAGACAAGGCTACAGAAATATCATTTAAGTCGAAAGCGCCAGGGTTCAAAGTGCTGCATCTGGCTATGCATACGCTGATAGACAATGAAAATCCTCTTTATTCAAAGCTTGTTTTTTCACCACCCACCGATTCTCTTGAAGATGGATTCCTGAACACCTATGAACTTTTTAACCTTGAATTAAATGCAGACCTGGCTGTACTGAGTGCATGTAAAACCGGGGATGGCCGTTTGAGCCGTGGTGAAGGGATCATGAGCCTTGCCAGGGGTTTCTTTTATGCGGGTGTACCGAGCATTGTTATGACGCTTTGGTCGGTTGATGACAAGGCAAGTTCAGAATTGGTTATTCTTTTTTATCAATACTTAAGCAAAGGATACAAAAAGGACAAGGCCCTGCAAATGGCTAAGCTTGCTTTTCTTAGCTCAAGTGATAAACTTAAATCGCATCCCCATTTTTGGGCTGGCTTTGTCAATATTGGAGAAACCGCCCCAGTTACTATTTATAAAGTTCGATCCTCCATATTGGTTATCTTTATTGGGATTCTTTTGTTTGGCGTGGCCATAGTTTTGGTTGCCCGAAAGAAAAAGTCCATAAGATGATCTACCCGAAAAATTTCGAAGAAAAAACGGGATTTACGGTTGTCAGAACATTGATTGCCAAGTATATGCTATGTCCGCTGGGCATGCAGCAATTGACAGCCATGGAGTTTATTACCGACCCCGATCAGTTGAAAGATCTGCTGGTCAAGGTTCATGAAATGAAGGGCATCCTGAAGTCGGGGCTTCATTTTCCTGATCAGGATTATATAGATCTCACTTCACTGCTCGCCCACCTTCGCACACAAGGCACCTTTATCGAGCCTGGTTCAATGGGCGAGTTACGGGCATCGCTCGAAGCCATCAACGAAGTTACGAAATTTATAAATTGTCAGTCTGCCGACAAAACAAACCATCTTCGCAACCTTGTTTCAACGGTGTATGTTGAACCTTCCATTATTCGCGAAATTCACCGCATAGTGGATGAGAAAGGCCGGATACGCGACGGAGCCTCTCCGCAGCTAAAAGAGCTTCGTGGCCGACTGCTCGCCAAACATACCGAAATTGATCGTAAATTGGCCAATATCCTGGCTCAGGTGAAAAAGGAAGGTTGGACTGCCGGGGACGTTGAAATTGCTATCCGTAACGGGCGACAGGTGATTCCGATGCCAGCGTCTTACAAAAGAAAAATCAGGGGTTTTGTGCATGACGAATCGGCCACAGGGCAAACGGTATATATCGAACCTGATGAAATCTTCGATATCAATAACGAAATCAGAGAATTACAGGGCGAAGAACGGCGCGAAATCATCAAAATCCTGCTTGCCTTCACCGATGAATTGCGGCCAAACATTGATATGCTCCTGCATGCGTACCATGTGCTGGGTGAAGTGGATTTTATTCGTGCTAAAGCTAAGTTCGCCATCGAAATCAATGCCAATCTTCCCAACCTGCGCGATGAGGCACTAACCGACTGGATCAATGCCATTCATCCACTACTATACCTTTCGCATAAAGAACAGAAAAAAAGCGTTGTTCCGCTAAACCTCAAGCTCGACCGCACTGAGCGTATCCTGATGATATCCGGCCCCAATGCTGGCGGAAAATCGGTAGCCCTGAAAACCACCGGCTTGCTACAATATATGCTGCAATGTGGCCTGCTGATACCTGTTGACGAACAAAGCCAGGCAGGTATTTTCGATAAGTTGTTTATAGATATAGGAGACGAACAATCGCTCGAGCACGACCTTAGCACCTACACTTCACACCTTACCAACCTGAAGTTTTTTATTGAAAATGCCGACCCCAACACCCTGGTAATGATTGATGAGTTTGGAACCGGCACCGAACCCCAGCTTGGTGGTGCCATTGCCGAAGCCACTCTCGAGCACCTGAGCCAGCGTGGATGTATGGGTGTGATAACTACCCACTATGCCAACCTCAAAGAAGCTTCGGGGCGTATAGCAGGCTTGCTCAACGGGGCTATGTTGTTCGATCCCAAAACTTTATCACCGCTCTACATACTCAAAACAGGCAAACCGGGCAGCTCTTTTGCTTTTGAAATTGCTGCTAAAATCGGATTCCCACCCAACGTACTCGAACAAGCAGCCACCAAAACAGGCACGCCTTCGATCAACTACGATCGGTTGCTCCAGGAACTTGAATCGGAAAAACTGGCCATTAGCATACAAAGCAGAAGCGTTAAAGTGGCCGATGAATTCCTCAACGAATTGATACAACGCTATCAGCGTATGCATGATGAGCTCAAACGCGAAAAGCAAGCCATCCTCCAAAAAGCCAGGCAAGAGGCTCTTGACATTGTCAGGCGGTCGAACCAATTGATCGAAAAAACCGTCAGGGAAATCAAGGAAAGCCAAGCCAACAAACAGAAAGTGATGGAGCTGCGACAAGAGGTTGAAAAACTCAAAGATGAAATCAGCAGTGAAGAAGTCGAGCAAACTCAGGAAAGCCAAGCGGAAGAGCCTGATGTTGACCAGAATGAGTTAAGAATCGAAATTGGCGCTTTTGTTCGCATAAAAGACCAGAACGCAGTAGGCAAAATCATCGAGATACGTGATCATGAAGTGCTGATCGAGGCGGGCAATATCATATTGCATGTGCATGCCGATAAGCTGTTGAAAGCTTCGGCCAAAGACAAAGCAAAAGCCCCGATACCCATAACGGGTGGGAATAAAGGAACTGTGTATCACGGTTTAAGCGACCGAATTGCCAATTTCAAACTTAGCATTGACTTGCGTGGTAAGAAAGCTGATGAGGTATCTCAGATTCTGGTGAAATATATTGACGATGCGATCTTGCTTAATATTCCGGAAATCACAATCCTCCACGGTAAGGGCGATGGAGTATTGCGGCAGGTTGTCAGGGATTACCTAAACAGTGTTCCCGAAGCAAAATCTATTTCAGAAGGCCATCCCGACCGCGGGGGATCGGGGCTTACAATAGTTTCTTTTCGGTAAACGCAAATAGGACCGCACCAAGTTAAAACATTTTCCTCACTTTCTGCGTTTACATGCTCATGAAAATATTAAAAAAATACCTTATACCCATAATCGGCACCACACTCGGTGTGATCATTGGATACCTCTATTACAGATATGTGGGTTGCCGTGCAGGTGGTTGTGCCATCACCTCCAATCCATACATGAGCATACTCTGGGGAGCAGCTATTGGCTACTTGTTAAGTGATTCGGTTGCTGGATTTCTTAAGCCCAAGCCAAAGAAGGAAGAAAAGCAATCGGATTAGCTGATTGTTTTATCCAATTCCATCCGTTTCTTCACTGTTAGACTTACCACAATCAAGCGGTAGGATTCATCAATCCATTCCCTGACCAGGATGTCATCAACGCTGCCGTCAATGACTACAGTATTCCAATGGATTTTGCTCATGTGGTAACCAGGCAGCACACATGCATAGTGTTCGCGAAGCTCCAACACTTTTTCGGGGGTGCATTTAAGGTTTATACTCAATGCATCTTCGAGATCGGTAAGTGCAAACATTTTGCCACAAACCTTGAAAACCAGGGTTGTTTTGTCGAACGGAAAACACTCGGTTGCACCAGGTTTCGAAAGGCAGTAGTTACGAAGTTCTTCGATATTCATTGCTTCAGTTTCTTTTGCGATACAAAAGTAGCTAATAAAAATAAACTTCATTTACTTCATATCATACTAATATTCAAATGATTAAGAAATTACGGGCTGGTTAATATCTTTTTAGCCATCCACATAGATTATTTGCTTACTTTTGTGATCTTTTGGCGAAATATGTTTTGGTTCGTTAAAGGCCGAAACACGATTACAAACCAATAATCATCATATGACACTGCAGAAAAAGTCGTCGGAACTAAAAAGGAGGATGCAGGAAGCCTTAATGGGTGGTGGTGCCAAAGCCATTGAAAAGCAGAAAGCTACAGGGAAAATGACTGCCCGGGAGCGAATTATTGCACTGCTCGACCCTAGGTCTTTTCATGAATACGACCTTTTCGTGCAGCATGCCAGCAAGGATTTCGACATGAGCGATAAGTATCTGCCGGGCGATGGTGTTGTCACCGGAACCGGAACCATCAATGGTTATCCTGTATGCATTTTTGCGCAGGATTTCACCGTTGCGGGCGGCTCGTTGGGATGGATGCATGCAAAAAAAATCAC
>JAUXXY010000204.1 GCA_030684735.1 Bacteroidales bacterium
ATTCAAAGGGGTCAACGCGAAAAAAAAGCGTTGACCCCTTTGTTTTATAATCATATCCCGGCAACCATTGCATCGGCTCCGGTGTTTTCCTTATAACGCCTCCAACCTATTGTATTCGGCAAATGTGATGAGAACCAGAGAAAGGGCGAGCTGGTTTGATTTGTGGAAGCTGTGTATCTCGTTCATTGGAATGATTAATCAGGTTTAATTTATAGCTCCTTAATACCAATTCTCTTCAGATACTCATAAGTGGAATTATAAAAAACAGTCTTTCTTGTATTATCTTCGGAATCACCTTCGGGAACAACTATTACCATTCCTTGGCGAGCACGAGTTAATAAAACGCGATAAGCATTTTTTTGATAGGCTTTTCGATCTTCTTTAATAATTCTCTGCCATTTATTTCCGCGAAACGACCAATGTGCCCATTCATTTTCGATATATCTAAAATCAGCATCCCAAGTTACACAAACCCAATCGAGTTCTAAGCCCTGAATATCAAATTCTGTCGCAACATCTTCAAGATAAAACGACGAGCGAACATCTTCTTTCCCATCAAGAAACCAATGTATAGGCTCCATAGGCGATCTGACATCTATAGCGTATGGCTTTAATCTTTCAGCTTGTGATGATACTATAATTCCATACCTTTCAGACCCTCGAGCTTGATTTTTAAGCCACTTTTTAGCCTTTGCCAGGTCACGTGTAAGGACAATTGGATATTTCCCGTTTAATTCTTGCAACGTTTGACGAGCATTATCAACTTTAATATCAAGCAATTGTTTCACAAATAATGAAACATTTTCAGCGCGGAATGAACGCAAAGAAACAGCGAGGTGTAAATTACTTTTGTAGTTTATTCGAGAATTTGATTCCAATGTTTTCAGAACATCAATAGCCCCATACTCGCTGTCAGAGAGTTGTGAGGATATATATATTTTCCAGTCTGAATGTGTACGTTCCAATGATTTTATCCATTCACCAATCCCAGCTTCACCTGTATTAATTTCTTGTCCACCACCCACCAAACATACGATTACTGCCCAATCATTATGACGGTCAAGGCACGAAATCAAAAATTCCGGCTCGGATTGATTGAAATTGGGTTTATTTTTTTTACGACGCATGAAATCCTTTGTCTGATTTAGATTCCATGCGCGTTGGGCTTCATCAAATAAAGCAACATGTTCAATTGGCGGTGAGTCAATATCAACGAGACATTCATCACGAAAATGGTGAACATTCTGAATAAACAATTTTACTTCACTCAAAGCCTCACCTTTTTTTATTTTACCGCCTTGCGCTTTTGTCTGGCTCACCTTATCACGTGCCAGGGCTTCTCTTAAAATCGCAACAAGTGGTCCGTTTCCTGAAAGAAAAACACTGTAGAGTTCATTTGTTTTATCAAAGTGAGTTGTTGCAATATGAAGCCCTACCAATGTCTTACCAGCTCCAGGAACTCCAGTAACGAAGCAAATTGATTTTTGAGATTTTTCTTTAGACTCACGAATAATAGAAGCAACTTCATTGGAAGTGAGAGTTAGATTAATTGCACTCGCATCGTTACGAGAGATTTCCTCGACTGAATGGTGGTTGTATAGTGCTTTTGCTGCTTCAATAATGGTTGGAGTTGGGCAGTATCGGCCTTGTTCCCAAGAAGATTGATCAATTGCCACACCTTCGCAAAAGAACAATACTTTATCAATCACATCTCCAAGTATTTCTTGGTTGCATTTTATAGGAAGGAGCAGCTTGTCATCTTGGTGATTGATTGCTACGACTGTATTCTGGGCTTTGGCATTTGAAGCAACTAAAATCGGGGCAATAAATTGGTCATGACTTGTTTCATGAAAATTCTTCAAATCTAGTGCGTAGTCCCATACTTGATCAATGGCATATGAATGAAACTCCTTTTCCCCAATTTTAAACTCAATAACGAAAATAACAGAGCCGATAAGAAGTGCTACATCAATTCGTTGACCCATTCTTGGTATTGAATACTCAAAATAGATTGAACCGCTATGATTTAACAATACCAGCTTAAGAATTCTGATTTCTTCTAACCAGGCATCTTTTTGAGATTGCTCTAATGCAAATTGGTTCATTCTGGATAACTTTCCAAGAAGTTCGTCCTCTGTTGCTTCCAAGAAATTTTTGATGGAATCATTGTAATATGAGCGGTTCATAAAATTTTGTATTAAGCTGGTAAAATTAGAGCTTTCGGCAGCCTATTGCAAAATTCAATGTGGATTTAAAATTCTCTCAGGACCAGCATTGACCTTAATTAATGTCTGCCTGTAAAGTCGTCATTGCGAACCCTCCTTAGGAGGGAGAAGCAATCTCGTCATTGTGTATTAGTAGATTGCTTCGTCGTACCTCCTCGCAATGACGCCTTGTACCGACATTACATACAGACACTAATTATAAAAGCAATCACAAATTAATCTATTTTGGTTAGATAGATATCAATGTTTGTACTAATTTTTGCTTTTGGTTCGAATGAAAATGGCCACCAGTGCACTGGTAATCGCTCCCATTATAGGTGCGCCAAGAAATCCCTGGATAATGTAGCTTCGGAGGCTGAAACAGCTTTCGGCCACATCAAGCGTCATTTTGCCTTTGTTCACCATATATTCGATGATATTTGGAAAATATTCAGGTGTGATGAACTTTGTGGTGATAACCTGGGTGAGAGGACTGAGAATAGTTACGAAAAGGGTGATAATCAGGCCGGAGATGAATCCCTGCAACCACGACATATCACCCTCGTAAAACGTGTGGCGCTTATGGAGCAAGGCCAGGACATAAATCCCAATGGCTGGAATGGCCATCAGGTTGGAGTAGATGTAATGTTTCCCAATGTGTTGGCTGTGCAGGCCGGTCAGTTTTTCGAGATACATCCATGCCAGGCTCATGGCCACAAAAACAAATGCCCAGATGATCTCAATACCAAATTTTTTCATGACAGCATAGTGTTGGTTAATGATAGAAATAAAGGCGCAAGCTACATTAATTTCATTATCGGATCAAGAAATTGGCAAAAAAAGGTTTGCGGACAATCATAGGCCAACCAAACACTGCAACCTTCCGAATTCTAAATTCTGTCTTCTATATTTAGCTTACTGCCTTCCGATAACTTTAGTGCTTTGCTTGTTAAACCTCCCGATCAACTGGCAGAATCAAACAGCTGGGGCCTCCGGTGCCTTTTACAAACTCGGAAAGATCAAGAGTGAGTACATGTATGCCGGCTTGTTCTAATGCCAATACGGCACGTTGATTCGCGATGTCGGCAATTACTGTATTGTTGCCCAGGTTGATGACGTTTCCGCTAATAAACATTTTGTTTGGTATTTCGGTAGTATGGAACCCATCGAAAAAGCCACCTGAAAAAATTCCGCTACAACAAAGTATATGGCCGGAGCCTACCAGGCTCATGGCACCTCCGATATGAAGAAAAGGTGGAGGAACTATGGCTGAGCGCACTTCATAGCCCATGATTTCAAGAATTTTGCTAACCTGTTGAACACCTGCTGCATTGGTACGTGACGACTGCCCAATAAAAGCCACTTCTCCCGCCAGGATGATGTTGCCGCCTTCTACTGTTGCGGGTGCTTCGATGGATGCCACTTCCTCAATTCCAAGCGATTGCAACGCCTTGGCCATCCATGCTTCTTCGCCTGTGCGGGTAGTAAGTCCCATTCGCAGCCGGATGTAGCCTGTTGATGTGCATAAAGTCGTGTCGCGCGTGAAAACGGAGTTGGGATGGTCAGTAAGTTCGGGTAGGTCAATTACTTCACACCCGAATGATCTGATGGTGTTTTTCAAAAAAGTGTGTTGCCCAATGGCGAGCCTCCGCTCAGCTAACGCAGTAATATTGTGGGCTGAAAGGTCATTAGCACGGAAGTATTCATTTCGTGGAGAACAAACAATCACTTTCGTTAAACGGTCGCCTTCGCTTCTTATCATGCTTTATTGTTTCTAATCACATCCCACTAAATGCCTTGAAATTTTAAGAACAATTGCATGAGGCATCTTTTTTCAGAGGCATTTGATATTGTAATAATGGCAGAGTTTGATCCATACCCCTTTCAAAATCGAAGGAACCATCTGGCACCAAAGGCAGGTATTACCGGGATATACAGGTCAAGAGATATCCAGGCTGGTTTTTTTCTTGTAACCTTATGTGCTATGTTGATAGCCAATCCAGCATCAAGCTCAAAGCCCATCTTAGACCTAATGCTCAGCACCCTCCCGCCACGTACATCAATGTAGTTGTCTATCCAAATCACAGAGGGTGTTTCGTCGCGAACATGAACCATGCCCAGCCGGCCATACCAGGGGCGCAAATTGGTGATGGAAGAAGTTCCGGCTATATGATAGAAAATTTCGCCACCAACCGACCATAGGCTTTCATCTTTTAAGCCAGGAACCGAACCAACATGCAAACCAAACTGTGCCTGACCAGTTTTCAGGCGCAACCCAATGTTGACCCAATCGGGCAACCCCAAGCCAGCCGTCACTCCGTAGCTTTCCTGGCCTTGGGTATGAACAATTGCTGCGGGTATGATCATGAGAATAAAAATGAAATGCTTAATAAAAATTCGTTTCATACTGTATGCATTAGATTTAAATATCTTGAAATGAGATAATTGGTTCTTGAATTTGTTTCGTTACAACAAATGTTTTAATATTGTGTCCTTACAGATTTCAAACACCGAGATGATGCATTATTTTTTTGAGAGGAAAAGGATTGCCATGCCCCGGGTAAATAATGTTGGCACCGGATTCAACCAGTTTTTTCCAACTTATTTTGATTGTATCGAGGTCTTCGGCAAAAATAGGCAACCCAGGCGAAAACCTGAACATTCTGTTGTTGTGTGCCATGCAGCCTACAAAGGCTTCTCCGGTATCGAGCAAGATGCTTACCGATCCCTTTGTGTGGCCGGGAGTGTGAATTATTTTTCCGTCTATTCCGAAGCCTTTCAGTGAAAAATCAAGGTCGTTCAGCGTGATGTCTGCTTTAACAGGCTTGAAGACAATTCGCTTAAACAGTGGTGCTAATAAGAACCGTAAGATTTTTCCACGGATCGTTACTGCTTTAGGCCAGTTAAATCGGCCCTCTTCCAGGTTTTCCTTATCAGCTTCATGGATGGCGATTTCAGCCCCTGTCAGTTCTTTGATTTCCTGTGCCCCACCCAGATGGTCAAAGTCTCCATGGGTCAATATAACCAATTGTATATCAGCGGGGTCAATACCAAAGGTCTTGAGGTATCTTTTAATTTTATTTAAAGAATTAGGAGGCCCCGCATCCACCATTATCATACCCTGTTGCATGATGATATAGCAGCGGTTGATTCCCAACCTGAGGGTGTAAATCTGCGTTTTCATTGCAAATTGCTTTGGATGGTAAGTAATGTTATTGTGTTGTTAACCGTTTCCAAAAATACAAAATTCTAACCTGAAATCAAATATTCTTGCAAGTTTTTTTCGGGTGTACACATCACAAAAACAAAACCCGAACTTAAAGCATTCAACTTCGTGTTTCGTAATCCGAAATGCAGAACCTTTCCCCCTGCCTTTTATCTTCTGCATTCTGCATTCTAAATTCTGTATTCCGACTTCTGTCTTCACACTTAATTCCTACATTTGCCCGTCAAAAAAACCATTTAACCCAAAATTAAAAACTTATGTTACACAAATCCTATCGCAACTATTTGTTACTCATGCCCCTGTTGCTTTGCTTGGTGCTGGCAGGCGTTCCGGCCACTGCCCAGAAGCAGAAAACTAAAAAAGATAAGCAAGAAGCACTTGACACCATCAAATCCTCCGTATTTAGTGGGTTGAAATGGCGTAGCATCGGGCCAGCCTTTGCATCGGGTCGAATCGCCGACTTCGCCGTTAACCCCGCTAATCCAAGCGAATACTATGTAGGGGTGGCAAGTGGTCATATCTGGAAAACTTTGAACAATGGCACCACCTTCTCACCTGTGTTCGACAACCATGGAGCTTATGCCATCGGGGCACTATGTATGGACCCCAACAATAGCAATGTGGTATGGGCCGGCACTGGCGAAAATAACCACCAGCGCGCCCTGGGCTATGGCAATGGCGTTTATAAGACCGAAGATGGTGGCAAGAGTTGGAAGAACATGGGACTAAAAGATTCGCGACAAATTGGTAAAATTCTGATTGATCCACGTAATTCCAACATCGTATTTGTTGCTGCCGAAGGCAGTACATGGGGCCCTGGCGGCGACCGCGGTCTTTACAAGACCACCGACGGCGGTAAAACATGGGAAAGGGTGCTGTTTATCAGCGAGAATACGGGAGTAAATAACATCGTCTTCGACCCGCTCAATCCGGATGTCATTTATGCCACCAGCGAGCAACGCCGCCGGCACGTGTACAGCAAAATCGGTGGTGGTCCCGAATCGGCCGTTCACAAGAGTAGCGATGCCGGTAAAACATGGCAAAAGCTCACAAAGGGGCTTCCCTCAGGGCATGTGGGTGGAATGGGCATTGCTGTAACACCTCTGAATCCCGACATTGTTTATGTAATTGCAGAGGCGGCTGAAGACAAAGGAGGCTTTTTCAGAAGTACAGACCGTGGTGCCTCGTTCGAAAAAATGAACAGTTACACCGCGAGTGGACAATATTACAATGTGATCTTTTGCGATCCGGTTAATCCCGACAAGGTATTCTCGATGGATGTGGTATCAAAAGTAACTTATGATGGTGGGAAAACCTGGAACAACCTCAGCACCAACAAGCGCCATGTGGATGACCATGCTCTTTGGATTGACCCGCGAAACACAAGCCATTGGATGATCGGTGGCGATGGTGGTATCTATGAAACCTGGGACGATGGGCAACATTATGTGTTCAAGACAAATTTGCCTGTAACACAGTATTACCGTGTTAATGTGGATGACAGTAAACCTTTCTACTGGGTTTATGGCGGCACACAGGACAACAATAGCCAGGGAGGCCCTTCGCGCAACACCAATCGCGATGGCGTTGGCAGCCACGAATGGGTTGTTACCCTTGGTGGCGACGGTTTCTGGCAAGCCATCGAACCCGGCAATCCCGATATCGTTTATTCAGCTTACCAGTATGGAAATATTTTTCGATATGACAAACGCTCTGCCGAACGTATCAAAATTAAACCCGAACCGCGCAAGCACGAACTTACCTACCGCTGGAACTGGGACGCTCCCTTCATCCTAAGCCATCATTCACCCACCAGGCTCTACATGGGAGCTAACAAACTTTTTTGTAGCAACGACCGGGGCAATACCTGGGAGGTGATCAGCGAGGATCTCACCCGCAACGAGGATCGTAATCAGTTCAAGGTCATGGACAAATTCTGGCCATCAAACGCCGTTGCCAAAGACGTCTCCACCTCGCTGTGGGGCACCATCGTTTCACTGGCCGAATCTCCACTTAAAGCTGGTTTGATATACATAGGAACTGATGATGGGTTGATCCAGGTAACCGAAGACGACGGCAGGACCTGGCACAAGATGAGCCAATTTCCAGGTGTGCCCGAATTTACTTACGTGAGTGATATATTTCCTTCACGTTTCGACGAAAATGTGGCATTCGCCACCTTCAACAACCTCAAGAGCGATGATTTCAAAGCTTATGTGCTTAAAACCAGCGACAAGGGCCGCACCTGGAGCTCCATCGCCTCGAACTTACCCAACGAAACGATTCATACAATTGCACAGGATTTTATAAATTCCGACCTGCTCTTTGTTGGAACTGAGTTTTGCTTTTATGTAAGTGTTGATGGAGGTAAATTCTGGGTGAAATTCAATGCAGGTTTGCCCGACATAGCCGTGAAAGATATAGCCATCCAGGAACGCGAAAACGATTTGGTAATTGCCACTTTTGGCCGCGGATTCTACATCCTCGACAATTACAGCCCTCTTCGCCAAATCAATGCAGAAAAGCTGAAAAACCTAAAAACCATTCTTTTTCCGGTTAAAGATGCCTTGATTTATGTCGAGGAAGGTGGCCGTTATGGCACTGGTTCCACTCCATTCCTGGCTACCAACCCACCATTTGGTGCTACTTTTACCTATTATATCAATGAAGTACCCAAAACACTTAAACAACAACGGCTTAAAAAGGAGAAAGACTTGTTCGACAAGAGCCTGCCCATCCCTCAGCCTACAAAAGAAATATTAGATGCCGAAGAGAATGAAATGGCACCTTATCTTGTGTTCACTATCCGCGATGAACGGGGCGAAGTGGCGCGAAAGCTTTATGAAGAAGCCAAAGAAGGTATCAACCGCATGAACTGGAGACTTCGCTACGAAAACCCTGTAGCCCAGGCATCGGAAAAGGCCAGCTTCAAATCTGCTGGCAGCGGACAGGATGGTGCCATGGCGCTACCAGGTAAATACACGGTGAGCATGGAACTGGTGCATGACGGTAAAGTAACCGAAAGCAACGATGCCGTGGCATTCAATGCCGTTGTGC
Organism: Bacteroidales bacterium; assembly: GCA_030684735.1. Taxonomy (GTDB): domain Bacteria; phylum Bacteroidota; class Bacteroidia; order Bacteroidales; family JAAYJT01; genus JAAYJT01. The sequence goes on from JAUXXY010000204.1 coordinate 8,488, forward strand.
TGAATAATACCACACTGCCTGCCGAAAATCGCGAGGAACTTGTTACGTTTTCACTCAAAGTAGCAGATCTTCGCCGTGTGAGCGATGGGGCGCAACGCTTTGCTTCAGATTTGAAGAATCGCAACGAGAACGTCCGTCAGGCCTTACATTACATGATAAATGTTCCTGCCGATATGGTTGCCATCACCCGTTCGATTGCAGAGGCACTCAAAGTGGTAGAGTTCACTTTCAATGGAACCAAAGCCCAGGCCAGTTCAGAAGAGGTACCACCCGAACCTGTTTCGCTCAACCAGCGCATGGGTGCTGTGATGTCTTCGTTGTGGTCGTCCACCGCCACACCCACCCAGACCATGCGCCTGAACTATGAAATAGTGAGGGAGGAGCTGCCCCCGGTGCTTGATGAACTACGTCGAATGGCCATTGAATTGAAACAGATAGAGGACCGTATGGATGCCTTAAACGCACCATATACTCCAGGCCGTCTGCCTGACTTGCGATAAAATACTGTTGATAAGGGCTTTTCAACACCCTAGGCTATTTATAAACGATGGCGTTGCATACTTTTCAGGCTGCAAAAGCAGGATAACGGCGGCTTACAAAGTAGAAGCTGCCAAAGAAAACAGCATTGTAAAGCAAATCTCCCATCAACGCATTCCGAAAGAAAGGAATTGCGGCTACATAACTCTGCATTAAACCGGCACCGGTCATCGGATAGCCCACCATGCCCGAAGCCCAGACTGCAAAATTCGTAATAAGGAAAAATAGGATAGAAGATCCCAGCGAGGCCAGCACCACGGTAGTGATGTGCACATGGCGGCGAAGCAACATACCGGCACCCACAATCAATGCAAAGCCAATGTAAACAGCGATCATGGTTTGATGAAAGCCAAGGAACAGATCGCTGATGAGCATAGCAGAAACGGGAATGGCAAAAGCCAGTTCCTTGCGTTTCAGGTAGGCTCCGGCAAAAAGTGCCATGGCAGCAATTGGGGTGAAGTTAGGCCAGTGTGGCAACAAACGCAAAACGATGCTAAGCATGATAACGCCGATCGTGAAGAAAAAAACAGGGGTAAAAATTCTTTTGCTCATGGTACAGATTTTCAATTGGTGTTTCTTAGGCAGGCAAAAGTACGAATTTGAAATTAGACAACGAACTAAAAATCTTTAATTTCGCAGTGTTGGATTAAGTACCCATAAACAATAGCGCCCGGGCAAATGTTCGACAATAGCCCGGATATTCAAAACCTATTATACTTATGAAACATCCATGACTAGTAAAGACACTTAAGAAGTGATGGAGTGATGGAAGTGATGAAGTGATGAAAGTGATGAAAGTGATGAAGTGATGAAAGTGATGGAGTGATGGAAGTGATGGAGTGATGAAAGTGATGAAAGTGATGAAGTGAAAAA
>JAUXXY010000262.1 GCA_030684735.1 Bacteroidales bacterium
GCACCCTACCTCTGATCCTTGAAACTATGACCCGTTTTGAGCAAACAAAATACGATTGGCTAAACAACAAAAAACTCATCTTCTCTGGCGCAACAAACTCTTGAATCTACGTGTTTGATATTACCGTGAAAATCCATGATAATGCTATCGCCTGGCAGGTATTGTTTAGCTTCCTGGATCAATTCATAGGCTTTGTCAATCTCCCCGATTTTATTGTAAAATCCTGTTGCATAGATCCATCCGTCTTTATTGAATTTCTCATGGGCAAGGTAAGTATCCAAGGAGTGTGTGATCTCTTCATTTCGGCCTTGATTATCGAGAAGGGTCATCATCAGATGAAGGTTACGGAAATAGTTTGGTTTCAAATGGTATGATTCAAGGGAGTATTTTAAAGCACTGTCGGGCATGTTCAACTGATTGAACGACACTGCCGTGAAAAATTCACGCCGGCCGTCGTAAGGGTTCATCAGGTCATCTCTCAATATTTCGATGGCTTTCTCATATTTTTGTTCGTTGATAAGATAGCGCGCTTTGAGTGTGCTGATGGATTCGCCCCAAACGCTGACATTGGGTATTGCAGGAAATTGGTTCAGAAACCGATTGGATGAGCTCACAAGTTTTCCGGATTTAATTTCCTGAAATATAGTGCGTTGTAGCTTCAATGACTTGAAGTTCAAGGCAAAAATGTAGGTCGAAGCTAAAAGCAGCAACACCGCAATCAACCCCAGTCCCCAAGTAATCATGGGCCTTGCTTGTTGGGTTTTTTTTGCTCTATTTTGAGTGGAGTTTGACTTTTGAAGATAGGAGATGGCAATGCCGATACCCAAAAACAGATAAAACATAACCAGGATTTCGGGCCGGTCGGCCGGGAAATTGAAGAAAGCATCGAAACTGTAGAATAAAACTCCGGAAGCTGCCAGAAAAGAATATTTATAAGAACTTTCCGTACTATCCTTTGCAAAAAATGCACGAAAAAACGTCAAGGCAGTTAGCACAAAAAGTGCCAGGAATAATAATCCTCCGGTGATGCCTGTTTCAGCAGCTGTTTCAATAAAATCGTTATGTGCTTTGTACAGGTATATGTAGTCGGGCTTGAGGCGGTTTTCATATTTCAGGATATCTATCTTCCAATTACCTGCACCAACTCCCAGGAGTGGGTTTTTTTTCAAGAGATCAAATGACCATTTCCACGATTCAATGCGTTGACTGGCAGACGCGTCGTAGGTGCGAATTGTGGAAAGTTGTCCGGCGACACCCTGGGTATGCCTGCTGGTCTTGTCAGGATAATAGAATCGTTGGGTTGCCGAAAACATAAGTACAGCTAAAATCAGGGCGCCAAAATAGCCTGAAAGCAATCCAATGTGATTTTTTTCATCATGTCGTATATATCTGATAATAACAAAAGCAGAAAAAACAATTGTTATAAAAATTATTCCCACATAAAAGCCGCGGGTTGCCATGAAAAGAGTGGCAGTGAAAGCCAGAAACAAGGTTAACAGGCCAACCCTTTTCAACCAACCTTTTTCAAAGGTGAATAGCCACAATGCAAAAGCTGTTTTAACAAAAATGGAAGAGGCCAATATGTTTTTATTTGAATATACTGATTTTATCTCAAGTATTCCAGAAATCTTCCCATTTATATATTGATTGATGGAATAAAAAACTGACAGGCTGTCGAATACAAGGATGCCCGTAACAATAATAGCTATCAATTTGATATAGCGCAGGTCGCTAACAACAATGGTTGTAATAATCAGTGCAGCAGTAAAAACAGAAAAAACCTTGACAAATTGAACAGCAGACTCTTGCAGATTGGTTGATTGTGTGAACGAAAGCAGAAAGATAATTAATAATCCTGTATATGCCCACCCTGTTTTGGTTTTGAAGAAGGCGGCCAGGTAGCTTGACTTGTGGCTAATTTGACTGCGCAGAAAGATATATGAAAAAGCCAGCAAGTTTACAAGTGCCAACGATAGAAATTTAGGCGCGTTGGTGTCGAGGGTCATTAAGTTCGGGGCAAAGGTCGGGATGAAAATATAAGCCAGGATTATCAGTCCGAAAGAAATATTAATAGGTCTTGCAGACAGTTTCGCTTTGTCCTTTTGATGATGTTTTGCTTTGCTTGCCATGATTAAATGGTTGATAGTTAATGCACTGGCCTAAGATAGTCAATTTCAATGGCTGCTGGAGCTTGATCTTTGGCATGGACTCATTCGCTCAGCAATAATTGATGTAAAGGTACAAATGAAAAAGTAGCACAGATATTGAACAGTCTTTTTATTAGAACTGTACTAATATTGAGTCCACTTTTAAAAGCCCTTGTATACGTCATTGCGAGGGCGTAGCCCGAAGCAATCCATTGATAATCATGATTATAAAGATTGCTTCGCTTCGCTCGCAATGACGTAAATATACTTTTTGGAGTGGACTCAATATTTGGTAAATCAATGTGGTATTTCTTGCTTTTTATCTTGCCAGGTTTCCCCGCAATGCCACATAAATGTTTCTGCCAGAAGCGGGTATTCCTGAAGCATAGGGCCAATAGAACTTGTCGAGGATGTTTTCAATCCCGGCATTCAACTGCATTTGTGGCAAGACCTGGTATGAGGCCTTGATATTAATAGTGAACCATGCCAGGCTGCCCTCAGGGGTGTACATATGTGTTTTGGCCTGCTCCGAAGGATCGAGGGCGGTCCATTTTTTTGCCGCGTTATACACAACCGAAGCGTCCAACCGTGTACGATGGGTATTGAAAGTGAGTGATATAGCTCCAAACAAGGGAGAGATATGTGAAAGAGGCATTGGGTTTTCGGTGCCAGATTCCTTGCCGTAGGTATAGGTGATCGTGCTGCGTAAATTGAGGTTCTTGACTAACTCAAGGCGAACAACAACGCTTGCGCCGGTAATATAGCCTTTACCAGCATTAACGATGGCTTGCACTTTACTAAGCTCTCCATTATAGATGATTGAATCGCGACCCAGGTAAGTAAAGTCGCGCCGAACCATTACATCTGTCAGATGTGTGTAGAATGCACTCACTTCGGCCTGTAACCAATGCTTGCAGGTATAGATCAATCCTATCTCACCATTTATTGCATATTCGGGTTTAAGGTTGGGATTGGGTACTACCACATTGCCTGGCGCTGACTCAAATACCTTACCAGCGTCGTCGAGGTTGGGAGCACGAAAGCCAGTCGAAAAGTTGGTGTTTATTTGAATATCAGGAGTCAGGTGTGTTGTTAGCCCTGCAATACCATTCAATGCACCGGCATGGATGCTGATCTTCCGGAAAGGAAAATTGTAGAAAACCGTATCTTTAAGAATAGATTCAAGCATCACCCGGCTGTAGCGCAGTCCTGTATGCAGAACAAACGTACTACTCAAACGTTTTTTGAGCATAGCATATCCCGCCAGACCTGCGTATTGGTTGCTTCCATCAGGGTAGCGTGTAGATGCAGGGCTGATGGCATTTGTACGGATATCTTCTGCCCTTGCTTTTGAAAGCACATCGTTGTAAAACCCTTCAATTCCATAGAAAAGAGATGAATGTCCGGATATCAGCTTCTGAAAATCAGCATTGAGAATAAATGCATGTACTTTTTCAATTCTGCTGGTACGAACAAACTGATTCAATCGCCTGTCGTGACGGCTTTCTTCGTTAAACTGATAGGCCAAGGTAATTTTACTATTGTTGAAGAAAAAATTTGAATCATACAACCTGATATTCAGATTGTGCATCATCCATTTCTGAGGTCCGTAATACCATTCAGCAAAACGAAGCTTGCCTGAGCGGTATTCAATTAAACGGTCGAAACGCGGAATGTTCGAACTGGTCGAATAATGAAACCCATAGATAAAGTCGGAATTGGCTCCCGGTTTGAACCGTATTTTTTGAGAAATATTCAACTGATCATAACCCGATGGGGTCATTACATTCACATCTTTATTGGCCACTATCGAGTCTTTTTTCCCATTCCAAACCACATATTCGGTTCTTTTACCAAATTCCGGAAACTTGCTGCTGCGATGGCTTCCCGTGTGCAGGTTGCCAAATTCCGACCTGGAAATGACGGTTGAAGAGGCCCAACGTTGCTTCCCAACGTCAATCAGAATATTGGCGGTTTTTTCCCCATTGGCTGAAGAATAGCGCAACAAGGGCCTCACCGAGAAGGTCATTGTGTTGCTATTGCTCAACCGAGGCTGATGGGTGTGAAAAATCATCACACCACCGAGTGCATCGCTGCCATAAATCACCGATCCGGGGCCGAAAACCACTTCGGTATTGTCAATAAAATTAGCATCCAGTGCGATCACGTTATGCAGGTTGCCGCTGCGATATATGGCATTGTTCATGCGAACACCATCAACTACAAGAAGTACCGAGTTAGCAGCAAATCCACGTAGCATAGGACTTCCACCTCCAAGCTGGCTTTTTTGCACAAACACCTCGTGGCTACTGCCAAGCAGGTCGGCAGCAGTTTGAGGGTTCTGAAAAGCGACCTCGCGCGCGGGAATCGAAGTAACCTTGGTAGGAATGTCCTGGCGGCTTTCCTCCCACCGGTAAGCCGAAACAGTGATTTGTTCCAGGTCGTAAGCACGCAGGCTCAGAAATGCCTGGTTACGGTTTTTTTTGATTGTAGCATACGACAGCTCCAACTCATGATAGGAAGGATGCTGAAAAACAAGAGTATCGGTCATTTGCAACAGGTCGAATTTGGCTTCGCCATTACGGTTTGCCAAGGCCGTTTTTCTGCTGTTCCTATTGTATATCAATACGTTTTCAATGGGTTGAAGATCTGAGCGGTCAAGCACTCGAACAGCCTGACCCCAAACCTGAACGGATATAAATAATATAAGGCTGATTAATAACATTCTCATGGCAATGGATTTGGCACACCAAAAGTAGTCTGTTTGCCCGAATTGGCCTATTTGCGGGAATGCCACAAAAAATATGCCCTACTATCCATCATTATGTTTAGCGTTCATAGGTAATTGACCAAACACTCTTTCTTATATGAACCTATTTTCTTAAAATTGCACTCTAATTTATTTTGGCCACTCATGCCACCTTATTCGTTGATATATCAATCTGATTTATTAATACATCCAACCTATGCTCTTCGATCTGGATCTTATTAAAAAGGTATATGAATCCATGCCTGCAAAAATTGCGGCAGCCCAAAAATTAATGGGCCGGCCTCTCACTTTGACTGAAAAAATTCTTTATTCTCATCTTTTTGATGGCACAGTCGAAAATGCTTTTGTTCGTGGTGCTGATTACGCTGATTTTGCACCCGATCGTGTAGCGATGCAGGATGCCACAGCCCAAATGGCTTTGCTGCAATTTATGAATGCCGGAAAAAAGCAGGTTGCCGTTCCCACAACCGTGCATTGCGACCACCTGATCCAAGCCTATGCCGGTTCTCAACCCGACCTGAACTTAGCCCTTGAGCAAAACAAGGAAGTGTTTGATTTTCTGCAGGATGTGAGCACAAAATATGGCATCGGTTTCTGGAAACCAGGAGCCGGGATCATCCACCAGGTAATTTTTGAGAACTACGCATTTCCGGGTGGAATGATGATTGGTACCGACTCGCACACCGTAAATGCCGGAGGATTGGGAATGGTGGCCATTGGTGTAGGTGGTGCCGATGCAGTAGATGTGATGGCGGGCATGCCTTGGGAACTCAAAATGCCAAAACTGATCGGGGTAAAACTGATCGGAAAACTCAGCGACTGGGTTTCGGCCAAAGATGTGATATTGGTAGTTGCCGGCATACTCACGGTGAATGGCGGAACAGGATATATCCTCGAATATTTTGGCGACGGTGCCGACTCGATTTCGGCTACCGGAAAAGGAACAATTTGCAACATGGGCGCCGAAATTGGCGCAACCACTTCGCTGTTTGGCTACGACGATAAGATGAAAGTATATCTGGATGCCACAGGCAGGGCAGAAATAGCCGCTATGGCCGATGGCATCAGGGAGCATCTGCGTTCTGATGACGAGGTAAACCATAATCCCGAAAAATTCTATGACCAGCTGATTGAGATAAATCTGTCGGAATTAGAACCATATATAAATGGGCCTTTCACACCTGATGCAGCTTATCCCATCTCGGAATTTGTGAAGGTAGCCAAAGAAAGAAAATACCCTTTAAATATCGAAGTGGGTTTGATAGGTTCATGCACCAACTCAAGTTACGAGGACCTTACCCGCGCCGCATCCATTGCCCGCCAGGCAATCAGCAAGAAACTTAAAGCCAAATCCGAATTTGTTATTACACCAGGTTCGGAACAGATTCGCTATACTGCCGAACGCGACGGCCTTTTAAGGGATTTTGAAAACATCGGCGGTGTGGTGATGGCCAATGCCTGTGGACCCTGTATCGGGCAATGGCGTAGGCAATCCAACAAACCGGAACGCAAAAATACCATCATCACCTCATTCAACCGCAACTTCGCAAAGCGCAACGACGGCAATCCCAACACGCACAGCTTTGTGGCATCGCCCGAAATTGTAACTGCTATGGCCGTTGCAGGCACTTTGACTTTCAACCCTCTGACCGACACCTTAGAGAACGAAGACGGTCAGCACGTAAAACTCGACAAACCACAAGGAATTGAACTCCCCCTTGCCGGATTTGAAGTAAACGATACCGGATATGTTGCACCTGATCCCGATGCAGATTCGATTGAAATATATGTTGATTCCAACTCGAACCGCCTGCAGTTGCTCGAACCCTTTGCACCCTGGAATGGCAGCAACATGACTGGCCTTCGTCTGCTTATTAAAGCCAAAGGAAAATGCACCACCGACCATATTTCGATGGCTGGCCCCTGGCTACGTTTTCGCGGCCACCTCGACAACATCTCAGACAACCTGCTCATGGGTGCCATCAATATATTCAACGACAAGACCAACCATATACTCAACCAACTCACCGGTGAATATGACAAGGTATCGAATGTGGCGCGTTATTACAAAATGCACGGGTTGGATTCAGTGATTGTGGGTGGTGAAAATTATGGCGAAGGCTCCTCACGCGAGCATGCTGCCATGGAACCCCGCCACCTGGCTGTGAAAGCAGTGATCGTACAGTCTTTTGCTCGCATTCATGAGACAAACCTCAAGAAACAGGGCATGCTGGCGCTCACTTTTGTCAGCAAACCCGATTACGAGATGATAAGGGAAGATGATCATATTGATATAGAAGGTCTTACAACATTTTCGGAAGGTAAACCACTACAAGTAACCTTGCATCACAAAGACGGAACAAAACATACTTTTCCGGTGAACCACACCTATAACGAATCGCAGATCGCCTGGTTCCAGGCAGGCAGTGCGCTAAACCTGATCAGAGCATCAACTGAGGCTTGATTGTTGCCTGTAGTGTCAGATGGGGTTGGGAACTCAACCTTTTTAGTTGTTCTAAAGATTTCCTGATTCATAATATTTTTATGGATGGTTCGTTTGAGAAACATCTTGGTTGATGATACCAAACTATTGCGAGTGAAAAAAACAAGATACTACTTACTGCTCCCATTACTATTTCTGGCTATGCCATCCATTCATGCCCAGATTGGTGGAAATGGAGCCTATAAATTTCTGACACTTCCGGCTTCAGCACGCATTGCCGCTATGGGTGGCAACTTTCTTGCAGCCAGCGATCACGATATCAACCTGGCGCTGGCTAATCCATCGCTGATTACGCCACAGATGCATAATAACCTGGCATTGAATTTTGTTGACTATTTCAGCGACATCAACTATGGCTTTGTATCCTATGGGCGCAGTTTTGATAAGTTGGGAAGTTTTGTGGGGTCTGTGCAATACATTGATTACGGGCGATTTACCTATGCCGATGATATTGGAGAAGCTTCGGGCAATTTCAATGCCGGCGAAACAGCCCTTGTTATGGGTTGGGGCCGGAACCTTGATTCTACTTTTTCGATCGGAGCCAACCTTAAAACCATTTTCTCGGCACTCGAAACTTACAACTCGTTTGGATTGGCTGTTGATGTGGCAGGTTCATACCATACTTCCGATGGCTTCACTGCTTCATTCATCGCCAAAAACATTGGCCGACAACTTACGACCTATACACCCGGTAATCCTGAACCGCTGCCTTTTGAATTGCAGTTAGGCATCTCTAAGAAGCTGCAGCATATGCCTTTTCGGTATTCTATTCTGCTCACGAATCTTCAAAAATGGGATCTTACCTATAATGATCCTTCAAAAATCAAGGTTGATCCTTTCACCGGCATTCCCGTTAAGGAGGACAAATTCAGTGAATTGCTCGATAAAACCATGCGCCATGTTGTAATAGGAGGGGAGTTCGTCCCCACAAAAAGCCTGAGCATCAGGTTTGGATATAATTATCGCCTGAGGCAGGAGATGAAAGTGGATTCAAAAGTTTCAACAGTTGGTTTCTCTTGGGGCATCGGTATCCGTGTTTCGAAATTCCAGTTCAATTATGCCCGACGTGCTTACCACCTCGAAGGCTCACCGAATTTCATTAGTGTCGCCACGAACTTGTCGGATCTATTCTAGTTAAGGCAAAGTATTACTTTTGTTAAAAAAACA
>JAUXXY010000265.1 GCA_030684735.1 Bacteroidales bacterium
GAGCAAGGGTGAGCTTCCTATAATGCCAAAACGCTGTTTGATTGATTGAATATCCATTTGATAATGCTGATGAACTTTTAAAAATACATAATGATAGATTCTATTAAGAGACAATAGCTATTTTATGCAAAATTAGCCAAAATGATGCATGGTTTCACATGACAAGGGTCAAAACCAGCAAACAAAAGTTATTCGTCAGGCAAATTTCTCAATCAATTCAACCAGGCGGGAAGCATAGCCCATTTCGTTGTCGTACCACGCCACCACCTTCACGAGTTTATTTTTGTCGCCAAGCACTGCCGTAAGGCCGGCATCAAAGACTGCCGAATGAGTGTTGCCGATGACATCAACTGAAACAATAGGATCTTCGGTGTATTGCAGTATTCCCTTTAATCGCCCATAAGCAGCTTCCTTGAAAGCTTCGTTGATATCGTGAATGCTGGTAGATTTTTTTACCGTACAAGTGAGGTCGGTGAGTGAACCATCTGGAACCGGAACCCTGATACCGGCCCCACCCAAGTTGTTTTTGAGGTGGGGAAAGATTTTAGTAGCAGCTTTGGCAGCACCGGTGGTAGTGGGGATGATACTGTAGGCTGCCGCCCTGCCCCGGCGCCAGTCTTTATGCGGGGCATCAATCAGGTTCTGGTCGCGGGTGTAACTGTGTACGGTGGTGATGAATCCTTTTTCGAGGTGCCAGTGGTCGTCGAGTATTTGTATCAGCGGTGCCACACAGTTGGTGGTGCACGAGGCATTGGAGATGACCTGATCGTCTGCGGCGATGATGTGATCGTTAATACCCAATACAATATATTTCACATCATCCGACTCGTTTTTGGCTGGAGCGGATATGATCACTTTTCGGGCGCCTGCACGTATGTGTTTCATAGCACTTACCTTGTCGGTGAATTGACCGGTTGATTCAATCACGATATCAATATCCAAGGCTCCCCAATCAACGCCACCGGGATTGGGATTTGAAAACACACGGATTTTCTTACCATCAACCGTCAGGCAATCATTGCAGGTTGACACATGGCCCGGAAACAGCCCATGCACCGAATCGTATTTAAGCAGATGTGCCAGGTTCTCAGCATCCGTCAGGTCGTTTATGGCCACCAACTCAATATTCTGATTACGTAACATGGCACGATAGGTTATTCTTCCGATGCGCCCGAAGCCATTGATGGCAACACGAATTTTAGACATAATAATAGCGATTCAACAGTGTTTTATAAAAATGGAAAGATTCAGAATGGTGTCGCAAAAGTAACAATTATCACAAGGCTGCCGGATAAGGAAAGAATTCCTATTTTTGGACAAAAATGCAATTTTTCGTTTATTAACCAATAGATTACTACCATGGAGATGATTAAAGCTTATATCGAAAGCAACAAAGACAGATTTCTTGAAGAATTATTCGACCTTATCAGGATCCCTTCAGTAAGCTCGGTTTCGGAGCACAAGCCCGACATGCTAAGGGCAGCCGAATACTGGAAAAATGCCATTTTGAAGGCTGGTGCCGATAAAGCCGAAGTGCTGTCAACGGCCGGCAACCCGGTAGTTTATGGCGAAAAGATAATAGATCGCGCTTTACCCACTGTGTTGGTTTATGGTCACTACGATGTAATGCCGGTTGACCCGATAGATTTGTGGAAAAGCCCGCCTTTTGAGCCTGAAGTCAGGGATGGCAAAATTTATGCACGCGGTGCCGACGACGACAAAGGGCAGGGTTTTATGCACGCCAAGGCATTCGAAGCAATGTTGAAAACGGACTCTTTGCCCTGCAACGTTAAATTCATGATTGAAGGCGAAGAAGAGATTGGTTCGCCCAACCTGGGAAAGTTTTGCAGCGAGAATAAAGAAATGCTCAAATCGGATATTATACTGGTGTCCGATACTGGCATGATAGCACAAGATATTCCTTCAATCACAGTGGGTTTGCGAGGATTGACCTACGTGCAGGTGGAGGTTACGGGCCCCAACCGCGACCTGCACTCGGGCCTGTTTGGAGGTGCTGTCGCCAATCCGGCTAATGTGCTGGCAAAAATGATAGCCTCGCTGCACGACGAAAACAATCAAATCGCTATCCCAGGATTCTACGACGATGTGATGGTTGTGAGCGACGAAGAAAGAAAAGAAATGTCAAAAGCTCCATTCAAACTTGAGGAATACAAAAAGGCCCTCGACATTGCCGAAGTATGGGGCGAAAAGGATTATACAACTTCCGAACGTACAGGTATAAGGCCAACTCTCGACGTTAATGGTATCTGGAGTGGTTACACGGGCGAAGGAGCCAAAACGGTCTTGCCGTCCAAAGCATTTGCCAAGATCAGTATGCGCTTGGTTCCCAACCAGGATCACCAAAAAATCGGAGAGTTGTTTGTAAAGCACTTTACAACCCTGGCGCCTCCATTTGTCAAAGTTAAAGTTGATGTGTTGCATGGTGGCCAGGGTTATGTATCACCCACCGATAATCCTGCCTACTTGGCAGCAAGTAAAGCGTATGAAACTACTTTCGGCAAAAAACCAATACCCGTACGTAGTGGTGGTAGTATTCCTATCATCAGCACTTTTGAGCAGGTTCTTGGTGTTAAATCAATTCTGATGGGTTTTGGTCTTGAGTCGGATGCCATCCACTCGCCCAACGAAAATTATCCTTTGTTTAATTTC
>JAUXXY010000211.1 GCA_030684735.1 Bacteroidales bacterium
AGCCAGTAAGATTGATATGGAATTGCATTGCGAACGCTTGTACGTTGACCTGAGTGGAGCCGGGAAAATTAAACTTGATGGACAAGCCAACAGGGCGGCCGTTGAAATATCAGGGGCTGGCGAAATGAACGCAAAGAAGCTGACCTGCGAAACGCTTAAGATTCAAGTCAGCGGCGCAGGCAATGCCGGAGTGAATGTTATGAAGGAAATTGATGCACGCGTATCAGGAGCTGGCAATATTCGCTACCGGGGCAATCCAAAAGTTTTCTCACAGATATCAGCCGCAGGAAGTATCAGGCAAATCGAATAGAAAATCCATTTCCAAGCGCTAGCCTTCAGGAGGGATATAAAAGAGTTTCTGTACATTGATCAACCAATGCTTGTCCGTCGAATGTTCTGAGGGAACAGATATTAGGCTTACCTTTGCAGGGTGTGTTTCAACACTGTAACGATGATTAAAAAGCTTCTGACGGCCATTTTCCTCCTGTCAGTCTTCACCCTGATTGCTCAACCTCCTGCCGGATATTACGACCAGGCCATGGGCCTTACCGGCATTGCACTCCAGGATAAACTACACCTGATCATCAAAGACCATACTGTTCAGACTTATGCCTCTCTATACCAGCATTTTCAAACCACCGACCGCAAGCCCAACAATATTGTTTGGGATATGTATTCGGATGTGCCGGGAGGTATTCCACCCTATGTATATTACTATAATTCAGGCAACGAATGTGGCAACTACAGCGCTGAAGGTCATTGCTACAACCGTGAGCATTCCTTCCCTAAAAGCTGGTTTGGAGGAGACATAATGCCTATGTATTCTGATTTATTCCATCTCTATCCAACGGATGGCTATGTAAATAACCGCCGAGCCAATTACCCTTTTGGTACGATTTCTTCGGCATCGTGGACTTCGATGAATGGCAGCAAAGTCGGCCCATGCAATTATCCGGGATACGCGGGTGTAGTTTTTGAACCGATTAACGAATACAAGGGCGATTTTGCCCGTACCATGTTCTATATGGCCGTGCGTTATCACAGTCAGGATGCCTCGTGGCCTGGAAGCCCGATGGTTGATCGTTCGCAACTAAAGCCTTGGGCCTTGGCCTTGATGAAGGTGTGGCATCAGACTGACCCGGTGAGTGCAAAAGAAATAAACAGAAATAATGCTGTCTTTGGTATTCAAAATAACCGAAATCCTTTTATTGACCATCCTGAGTTTGTGAATGCCATTTGGGGAAGCCCTGCGGCCATTTCTCAACCTGAATCGTTGGCTGGAATAAGTGTTTTTCCCGTTCCTGCCTCAGATTTTTGCGTAATAAATTATGGAAGCTATTTTTCGCCCGGTCAATTCACTGTTTCTCTTTTTGATATGACAGGGAGAAACTATAACGCTCATGTTACGGGTGAAGGAGATGTGATCAGGCTGGACATTTCCTCGCTGAAACAAGGATTTTACATGATCGGGCTAAACGAACCAGGCAAAATTCCTGTCTATACCCGTTTGATCAAACAGTAAGATGTTGCGAGATCTGTCACTTAGCAGTCATAAACGCTCAATGACAGGAGGAGCTGGAAATGTCAGCCTATCATCGAATCAAATTCTGCCTCGCTGATGATAGGAATCCCAAGTTCCAATGCTTTCTTCTTTTTTTCCGGCCCCATGTTTTCGCCGGCAAGCACAAAATCGGTTTTTGAAGAGATGGCAGAAACAATTTTCCCGCCATTGTCTTCGATGGCTTTTTTGATCCCATCGCGTGAGTAGCCCGAAAAAACACCGCTCACGACAAAGGATTTCCCGCCGAGTCTGTTGCGCGAAGTTGATGCCGGTTTCTCGGATGAAAATTTCAGGCCGTGAGCTCGTAACCGTTCAATTATTTGCAAGTGGGCTGAGTTTGAGAAATAATCTTTGATTGATGCGGCGATACGCTCACCGATATCGGGTATGGCGGTCAATTCATCATTTGTGGCTGATATCAGACGATCGAGATTACCAACATGGGCTGTGACCTTTTTTGCCACCGTTTCGCCTACATGCCTGATTCCCAACGCAAAAAGAACCTTGTGAAAGGGTGCAAGTTTGGAGGTTTCAATGCCATTGAGAATGTTTTCGACGGTTTTTTCGCGGAAGCTGATCATTTTGCTTTTCCCTGTTTCCGGCGATTCAATCACTTTTTCGAGACCAAGTAAATCGTTGTATTCAAGATCGTATAAGTCTGCAACATTTTTGGCCAGCCCTTTGTCGTAGAGTAATGCAATCTTTCCTTCGCCCAGACTATCAATATTCATGGCGCGGCGGCTAATGAAATGTTCGAGCTTGCCTTTGATTTGCGGGGGGCAGCCATCTTCGCTGGGGCAGAAATGGGCTGCCTCACCTTCGTTGCGAAGCAACGCCGTGCCACATTCAGGGCAGTGGGCGATAAATGCAACAGGGCTTGAATTGCGGGGGCGCAGGGATAGTTCCACCTCAACAATTTTAGGAATGATTTCACCGCCTTTTTCAACTATCACCGTATCTCCTATCCTCACATCGAGCTGAGAAATGATGTCGGCATTGTGCAATGAAGCACGCTTGACCATGGTGCCCGAAAGCAATACAGGTTGCAGGTTGGCCACAGGTGTGATGGCGCCCGTGCGACCCACTTGGTAATCAATGGATAATAATTTTGTGAGTGCTTGCTCAGCAGCAAATTTATAGGCTATGGCCCACCTGGGCGATTTGGCTGTAAAACCTAATTGTTGTTGGTGCTCTATCGAATTAACCTTTATCACCACCCCATCAATATCAAAAGGAAGGTGTTTGCGATCTGTATCCCAGTTGTTTATAAAATCCAATACATCGTCAAGCGTTTTGCAGCGGGCCATGTATTCAGGAACTCTCAGCCCCCATGTTTTGGCTGCCATCATATTGTCGTAGTGGTTGTTGTGCGGTGGTGTTTCGCTGAGCAGATTGTACAGGTAGCAGGTTAATCCCCGGTGGACTACTTCAGCAGGATCTAACAATTTCAAGCTGCCTGCGGCTGCATTACGAGGGTTAGCAAAAGGATCTTCTCCTTCCTCAATCCGTTGGGCATTAATCTTATCAAACTGCGCATGAGTGAGATATACCTCACCCCTGATTTCAAATTCCTTGGGATACTCTTTTTCCCTTACTTTTAAGGGTATGCTACGAATGGTTTTGATATTCACCGTCACGTCATCGCCCTGGGTGCCATCACCACGTGTAGCTGCCTGCTCAAGCAGCCCGTTCCTGTATGTCAGGCCTATAGCCACTCCGTCGAATTTTAACTCGCACACATACTCTGCCGTGTTTCCTACCCCTTTACGAACCCGCTGGTCAAAGTCTCTTAATTCACCTTCGCTGTATGTATTTGACAAGGAGAGCATTGGATATTTATGCACCACAGCAGCGAACTCTTTAGTAAGGTCAGAACCAATACGCAGGGATGGTGAATCGGGTTGCACCAAATCGGGATGGGCTTTCTCGAGTTGCTCAAGCTCCTTCAACAGCAAGTCGAATTGCTTATCGCTAATCGAAGGGGCATTCAGCACATAGTAGCGATGGTTGTGCTCGTTCAGCGCTAAAGTAAGTTGTCTGATGCGCTGCAAGGGATTGCCGACATCCATTTGAGTTTTATTATTGAGGTGTTGGATCAATATTTACCAAGCAAGCGTTTTATTTCAGCAACATTCTTTTGTTTTCCTTCCTCACGTAAATTCTGTGCCGATTTGGTATAATAATGATGTTTCAGCAGGAAGTCCAATTGAAATTCATACCAATCAAGCAACCCGTAGGGTGTGCTCATTTTTTCCCACTCACAACGCAAGCGGTGGGCGATCATAAAAAAATCGCTACGGCCGAGGTAGTCCATATCAGCATCGCACAGAATTTTTCCATTCAGGCCGCATGCAATCTGAGGGAGCTTGGTGCACATTATCATCTTCGCTATCATTTCGATATGTTCCGGGCCATATCCATAACCAGGCAATACCTCATTTATGATTCTTACAGATGCCTCTTCGTGATCATTATAGGTTATTAACATCCCTGAATCATGATAGCAAGCAGCAGTTTCGATCAGGATTTTTTCCAAGGAACTGATATTTTCAGTAAGCAAAAGCCTTCGACATGCCCGGTGCACGTCTTTGGTGTGTCCTCGGCTGTGATAATAGAGATTAGGGTTTAGCTCTTTTTTCAACCGGACGAAGATGTGATCTATGGCTCCCTGCAGATTTATGTTGTGATGCATAACTTCGAATTGGCCGGTAAAAATAAGCATTTAGATTGTCGGCAAAACTGCAACCTCTTTTTCCTATTAGCGTTTTACTTAAAATAATTCTAATTGATCTATAACAGCATAGATGCAAAAAAAACCATCTCTGCACAATTAGAGTAACTGAACAAACTCAGGATCAATTTCAGCATCCCCTCGCAGGGGGAATAGCTGATATCATAGTGGAGAGGGCTAGAAACCCAATATCTCGTAGTTAAACTTACGTGGGTTGATACACATTACCGGAATCTGGGATGCGTTGAATATGGTTTCCTCATCATAGCTACCAAGCAGGAAGGTGGTGAATCCTTTGTCGGGGTTGGTCATGATCATGATAAGATCGGCATTGTTGGCAGTGGCATAGTCCATCACCTGTTTCGAGAAATGGCTGGCCTTTTCAGCAACTTTCAATGCGTATTTCACTCCGTTTTTATCAAAATATCCGCCGATGCGCTCTCCGGCATATTTGATGGCTTCATCAGCGTCTTTCACCATAAATAAATGGATGGTCGAGCCAAATTGTTTTGCCAGGTAAACTGCCCATTTTGTTTTTTCCCATGGGCCGGCTTCGCTTGTGATAGGTAATACAACGGTTTTGTAGCCTTTATCGAAAGGACGCTTTTGAACCACTATAACCGGGCAGGGCGATGAGGTGATCACTTTAAGGGCAAAACTGCCGGTGAGGTGTTGCATGCCCACCTTACCGTGTGTGCCGAGATAAATAAGATTTGCTCCCAATTCTTTGGCCACTTCGGGGATGGTGTCAAAAATATTACCTTCTCTGGCCAAAAATTCCACATCCACCTCAAATTGCTTTTTCAACTCATTGGCAATCAAGATAAGTTTCTCATCAATGGAACCGACCGGTAGGTTTTCGTCTTTCAGAAAAGCTTTGGTTTCTTTATCAATCACGTGAAGAAGCACTACCTTAAATTTCAGAAAACCGGCAGCTTCAGCGGCTTTGTTAGCAGCATTGGCACACACTTCCGAGAAATCGGTAGGCACGAGCACGATATTATTCATTTTGACATCCATGATATTGGGCTTTTGGTGAATTGATTAATTATGACTCAAAATTACAAACATTGCGTTAATCTGGAGTGAACAAAAGTACTAAAAAATGAAATTGCACTCATTACTTGCTAATTTTCAACCATTTTTTTCTACTGGCTTTGAAATTGAATGGCCTGGCTAATAGAGAAAGACTGTTTTGAACACACAGTAGAGATGAAAGAAAAGATTTTTTGGTATTTTCGCAGTCAATGATCAATGAAACAAATCTAACACTCACCGCTATATGAAAAAACTTCCATGCTTATTTTTATTTGTGATGGCAATCATTCTCACCGCTTCAGCCCAACAACGGTTTTCGGCAGAACTACTATGGGGGCTAAAACGGGTAAGCGATGCACAGGTATCGCCCGATGGAAAACAAATTCTTTTTGGGGTCACAAGTTATAATATCTCAGAAAACAAGGGGAAACGCGACATCTATCTTGTGGCAACTGCTGGCGGAGAAACAACATTTCTCGATTTTTCCAAAAGCAGTGTTTACAACGCCATTTGGCGCTCCGATGGCAGAAAAATTGCATTCATGACTGCCGAAAGCGGTTCGATGCAGATGTATGAAGCAGATGCCGACGGAAGCAATAAGAAACAAATCAGCAACATCGAAGGTGGCATTACTGGTTTTACCTATGCTCCCGGCCTCAAACACATGCTTTTTACCAGGCAGGTAAAACTCGATATAACCCCCAATGATCGCTACCCCGACCTCCCCAAGGCCAACGCCCGCATCGAAGACGATCTCATGTATCGCCACTGGGATAGTTGGCATGATTATACCTACAGCCATATTTTCGTTGCCCCGTATGAGGATGGCAAAGTGCTGGAAGCCATTGACATTATGCCTGATGAACGCTGGGACACACCCATGAAACCATTCGGAGGCTTGGAACAGATAGCTTGGAGTCCAGATGGGAAAAAAGTGGCTTACACCTGCAAGAAATTAATTGGCAAGGCATGGACACTCAGCACCAACTCAGCCATCTATATCTACGACCTGGAAAAGAAAACCACCCTTGATCTCACTCCTGGTTTGCCAGGTTACGACCAAGACCCTGTGTTTTCGCCTGATGGAAAGATGATTGCATGGCGAAGCATGGAAACGCCTGGCTTTGAAGCAGATAAAGACCGTATTATGGTTCATGAATTCAGCACCGGAAAAACCACCGACTACAGTACAGGTTTCGACCAAAGCTCCGAGCATTTTGTATGGTCTGCCGATAGCCGGTTCGTTTATTTCATCAGTGGTATTAACGCCACTTACCAACTTTATTCACTGGAGATCAAAACCAGGAAAATCACCCAAGTCACAAAAGGCTGGCACAACTATCAAAGTGTTTCATTAGCCGGAACTGATTTAGTTGGAATGAAAATGACAATGGGTATGCCAAGCGAGATATTCCGGATAGATATGATAGGGAATGAAACGCAGCTCACATTCACCAACAAGGAGATACTTAAAGATGTTGAACTTGCAAAGGTTGAGCAACGCTGGGTAGAGACCACCGATGGCAAGCAAATGCTCGTTTGGGTTATTTTACCTCCCGGGTTTGATGCCAACAAAAAATATCCTGCCTTGCTCTATTGCCAGGGGGGGCCGCAAAGCTCTGTGAGTCAGTTCTTTTCGTATCGCTGGAATTTCCAGATGATGGCTGCCAACGATTACGTTGTGATTGCGCCAAACCGGCGTGGGTTGCCTACTTTTGGGCAAGAATGGAACGACCAGATCAGCGGCGATTATGGAGGCCAAAACATGCAGGACTACCTCTCGGCTGTTGATGCCTTGGCCAAAGAACCTTGGGTTGACGAAACCCGCCTGGGTGCAATAGGGGCCAGCTATGGCGGTTTCTCAGTGTATTGGCTGGCCGGCAACCACAATAAACGCTTCAAGGCGTTCATTGCCCACTGTGGCATGTTCAATTTTGAGAGCAAATACGGAACCACCGAGGAATACTTCTTTCCTAATTATGATCTGGGAGGCCCCTATTGGGAGGAGCCCAAGCCAAAAAGCTACGATTTCTCGCCTCACCGCTTCGTAGGGCGATGGGATACCCCGATTCTTGTGATACATGGCGCCAATGACTTTAGGGTAACCTATTCCGAAGGAATGCAGGCCTTCAGCGCAGCCCAGTTAAGGGGAATTCCAAGCCGGTTCCTGTTTTTTCCCGATGAATCGCATTTTGTTCTCAAGCCTCAAAACGCCATACTTTGGCAGCGGGAATTTTTCCGTTGGCTTGATCAGTGGCTCAAATAAGCGACTTCATGGTAGTTTTGATGCGTTGCAACACTTCATCCTGCTCGCTGGGATGAAACCATTGATATTCAGGATCTTTCTTAAACCAGGTGAGCTGCCGTTTGGCATACCTGCGGGTATTGGTTTTTATGTCGGCAACGGCCTGTTCGAGTGTGATTTTAGCGTCAAAGTATTCAAAAATTTCTTTGTAGCCTACCGTATTCAGTGCATTCAGATGGCGATATGCTGCCAGGCTACGCACTTCCTCAACCAAACCCTGAGCAATCATCTTATCGGCCCGATGGTTAATGCGGTTAAAAAGTTCGGTCCTCTCACGATTCAGGCCAATTTTCAGGATGTTAAAAAGACGAGGTTTGGATTCATGACGTAGCAATGTCGAATATGGTTTCCCGGCAGCAATTGAAACTTCTATTGCCCTTAGCAAGCGGTTAGGGTTTTTCGTGTCAACCTTATCGTAATACTCTGGGTCGAGTTGTTGAAGTAGGTGTTGAAGATGCCCTATGCCAAACCTTGTATAATCGGTTTTGAGGGAGCGGCGCACTATCGGGTCGGGGTCGGGCAGCTCGTCAATGCCCTTACACAATGCATTAATATACAAACCCGAACCTCCGCAAAGCAACACGACATCGTGTTCAATAAATAATTGTTCGAGCAATTCAAACGCTTCAAGTTCATATCGTGCTGCATTATAATAATCTTTCACCGAAAGGTAACCTATGAAATGGTGTGGTGCCAGATGTCGCTCCTCCGGTGTAGGAATAGCAGTTCCTATTGCTAACTCCCTGAAAAACTGCCTCGAATCGCAGGACAGAATATGGGTTTTCAGCGCACAGGCCAAACCAACGGCGACAGATGTTTTGCCAACTGCCGTGGGGCCAGCTATGACTACCAATAATTTAGACAAGGTTGAATTTATTGTCGTTGACCCAATATTTACCACATAGGCTGATCTTCGGGACCAAGACCCATTTCATCATCATTCACTACGAATTCATCATCCAGCGACTCAATGTCGGGCAACATAAATCCTTCATCCAATTCGTCAAATATCAGGGGTTGGTGAGTGGCTACTTTGGCAACAACCCCTTCGGAACGAAAGACTTGTGGATAGGTTTCGCTGGGACTGGCAGCAACTATTTTCAGGAGCTCAATGAAGAATGTTTTGGGATGCAAAAAATCATATTCATAAATCAGGCGTTGATGCGGGTCGTTTATGGCCTCTTTGATCCGGGCATTGATCATCAACTGCACAGGGATTGGACTTTTTCTGTCCCGAATATCTTCATCATCGTCATCGAAAACTTTGTCAGGTTGCATATCAATCAAGGTGAATTCCTTCAGCTTTCGCCAGCGATGATCGCAAATAAAAAACGACGCCAATTCGTTTCCGTCAAAACCAACTGAAGAGAAAATGGCTTTATGAAAATCTTCAAAGGTGTGATTTGCAAGCAGATCAATCTCTCTGACAAAGTCATCCTGTTCATCAATCAATATTCTGAACCGGTAAGCGTGCATGGGTCAAAATTTTCAGTAAAAATAGTAAATTATTTCACTGGATAAAGGCCTAATTTCTCTCCCTCTTTCAACATAAGTTCATAAGCTTCCTCATTTACGTTTCGGATCACTCCATCAAGAATGGCTTCGCGTATAGCGGCTTTAACAATACCCACCTCCTTGCTGGGCGGAATACCGAATGTTTCCATAATTACTTGGCCCGAGATAGGCGGTTGCCAATTCCTTATGCGGTCTTTTTTTTCGACTTCTTCCAGTTTCTGACGAACCAGCAAAAAGTTTTCAAGATATTTTTTAACCTTTTCAGGGTTCTTGGAGGTGATATCGGCATCGCAGAGAAGCATCAGGTCGTCAATATCGTTGCCAGCATCAAAAAGAAGGCGCCTGATTGCTGTGTCAGTAACCTGATCTTCGGAAAGAACGATGGGACGGAGGTGCAACAGGACTAACTTTTGCACATATTTCATCTTTTCATTAAGGGGCAGTTTGAGCTGGTTGAAAATGCGGTAAACCATTTTAGAGCCCAGATGGTCGTGTCCATGAAAGGTCCAGCCGATTCCGGCTTCGAAGTGCTTGGTGGCAGGTTTGCCAATATCGTGTAGGAGTGCCGCCCACCTAAGCCACAGGTTATCAGTTTTTTGTGCAAGATTATCAAGCACGTTAAGGGTGTGATAAAAAATATCTTTATGCCCGCGGCCATCTACAAATTCAGCACCCTGCAAAGCTGAGAGCTGTGGGAAAATAATCGGGAGAAGACCGGTTTTTTCAAGCAACATAAAACCGTTCGAGGGCGTTTCACACGAGATGATCTTGTTAAGCTCTTCGCTAACTCTTTCAGCCGAAATAATCTTGATGCGTTCTTTGTTGTTGCTTATTGAATCGAATGTTGATGGCTCGATAAAAAAATGGAGTTGGGTGGCAAAACGGATGGCCCGCATCATTCGTAAAGGGTCGTCAATAAAGGTTTTGTCGGGGTCGAGCGGGGTACGGATGATAAGCTCTTCCATGTCTTTTAATCCGTTAAAAGGATCAATCAATGCCCCGAAATTTTCCTGCTGAAGGCTTAAGGCCAGGGCGTTAATGGTAAAATCACGCCTGTTTTGGTCATCTTCGAGGCTTCCTTCATCAACCATTGGTTTTCGCGAATCTTCCCGGTAGGACTCTTTGCGGGCACCCACAAACTCAATCTGAAAACCTTGATAGACTAGCATAGCAGTGCCAAAGTTCTTAAAAACCGTTACCGGATACCTCGGGCCTATCATAGCTGCAACCCGACGTGCCAAGGCTATGCCGCTACCTGCAACAACGATGTCAATATCGGTACAGGGTCTCTTCAGAATGATGTCGCGTACGAAACCACCGATCACAAAGGCAGGCGTTTGCAATTGCGCAGCAGTCTGCCCGATTAAACCAAACACAGGATGTTGCAAATACTCGGTAAAATTGATCCGTTCCATGCTGCAAAAGTAAGAAATCGTGCAAACTCAAAAATAAACAACTGACGCTTCCGGCTATTTAAGAAAAATCGGTTCGTCAGGTGTCGGCAATGCACGGCAATCAAAGATCAACCCCTTAGCATGTTGTCGTTTTGCAATGGTCAGGGGCGCAAAGGATGTTGCTGGCGTATTGATAGCCATATCCTCAGTGTTCCTGGTGCGTTTATGCCAGGTTTGCTAAGACAAAAACGACTTTTCGGGACAGCATCATTTTTGGTTTAATAGTTACGTAAATTTGCCCCACCGAGTACAAGATACATACCCACAACGAGGTATTCGATCTGGCCTCACTGTATCGTAATATAAGAAACAACAATGAACCGAGAAGTTCTGACAACCCAGCACAAAGCATTGGCCATTAATCTCGACCCCAATATGTATGGCAGTTTTATAGAGATTGGCTTATGAAAATCATCACTCCAACAGAGCTTAAAGCCTTGCTCGACGCACAAGGAGATGTTCAGATCATTGATATACGTGACCCTGAAGCATATGCTGCTGGTCATATCGCTGGTTCATTGTTAATACCTAAAATGGAAATTCCCAATAAAGTGGAAGATATTTCGCGCAGTGCCAAAGTGGTAATATGTTGTGCTTATGGGATGAAAAGCGACCAGGTAGTCATCTACCTACAAGAAAAGCACAAGTTCAAGAATGTATGGCTCCTTGACGGTGGTTTATATGAATATGCCAGGGATTTTAACCCTTCGATGCAAGTATTATGACTCTATCCGAAAACAAACCTAATCAAGCCGCCATCCACCGAAAATGTTTGTCCATTGATGTAACCTGAGGTGGACGACAACAACCAGGCGGCCAGCATAGCAAACTCACTAGGGTCGCCCATGTGGCCAGTCAACAATTCTTTTTCGAACACCAAGCGTGCTTCTTTCAGCGAAATGCCTTTTTGTTCACTTTTCTTTGCAAACAATCGCCCCATGGCGGGTGTGTCGTGATAGCCTGGCGCCATCACGTTCACAGTAATTCCTTGTGAACCCACTTCGAGAGATAGTGTTTTAGCCATGCCCACCACAGCCAGGCGCAGCGAATTACTAAGCACCAAGTTCTCGACCGGTTGCTTCACCGACATGCTTTCGATAAATAAAATGCGTCCATAACTGCGTTGCTGCATTCCTGGGAGGATTTGTTTCACAAGGGCAATTTTCCAGCGAACCAGGTTTTTATAGGCTTCATCCCAGTCGCGAATGTGTGTTTCAATGAAAGATTTGGCGGGCGGGCCACCGGCGTTTACAACAAGTCCGTCGGGTACCCTGCCGTTCAAGGCATGTACAATCTGCTCATGAAAACTGATGTCGGTCAAATCACCCGCAAGTGCTTCGATGGCATCGGGAACAACAGATTGCAATTGTCGCAAAGACTCAGCACCACGGGCAATGGCCAGTACATGTGCCCCTTCTGAAACCAGCCTAAGGGCTATTGCTTTTCCGAAACCGCTGCCAGCTCCACAAACCACGAAAAAACGATTGGCTAACTGAATATCCATGATCCACTGATTGTGAGGCACAAAAATAAACAAAGCCAACCACTTGGAAACGAAAAAAGGAACGCTTCCGTTCCTTTGTTTATAATAATGCCTTGCCGGCAATTACGCCACAAAATGTCGCTTTGAATAGACGC
Source organism: Bacteroidales bacterium (assembly GCA_030684735.1). Lineage (GTDB taxonomy): Bacteria > Bacteroidota > Bacteroidia > Bacteroidales > JAAYJT01 > JAAYJT01. The sequence continues at coordinate 12,243 of JAUXXY010000211.1, forward strand.
CAAGCTTTGCGGAGACTTTAAAATTATTCCACTACAACGAGTGTATCAGCAACAGCGGTGGCAGCCAATGAATCTGCATAAGCCTGTGCTGCAGCAACTTCAGCAGTAGCGATTGAATCAAGCCGTGCTTTTTCTATAGCAGCTTTTTCCTGTGCACTAGGTCCACAGGCAACAACGGTAAACATACCGGCAATCATTAAGAGAGCTAAAAGTTTCTTCATGTTTTTTTGATATTTTATGGGTTGTGCACATGTTGGCAAAACAGGTGCCAGATGAAAACAAAGCTGTTACAGGTCAGTTTAGATATGGCCGATAAGCTTTGCTGGATGTACCCAATTGGTGTATTTGCAAAGCCTAAACCAAGTGCAGCAACCATGGCATGAAATTAAATGTGGGGCATGGACTCCACAATTTGAGAAAAACAATGTGTAGATTTGTTCACATCATTGTGGAGACGTCTGCACTTGTTTTGAGTAACCCTCACGATTATTTCATAACCCATGGAAAACACCAATCCAATACCCTTAGCCGAGCAGTTAAGACCCTCATCGCTTGACGGTTACATTGGACAACAACACCTTGTAGGCCCGCAGGCCATTCTTCGTAAAACCATCGAATACGGCAACATACCTTCCATGATTTTGTGGGGCCCCCCGGGCGTTGGGAAAACCACGTTGGCCTTCATCATATCGCAGCAGCTGAAACGGCCATTTTATACCCTGAGCGCTGTAAGTAGCGGTGTGAAAGATGTACGCGATGTGATAGCAAAAGCCAAGGAGGAAAACAGCAACGCCATTTTATTTATTGATGAAATACACCGGTTCAGCAAGTCGCAGCAGGATTCGTTGCTGGGTGCCGTTGAGAAGGGAATTGTAACTTTGATAGGTGCCACTACTGAAAATCCGTCCTTCGAAGTTATTTCTCCCTTGCTATCTCGCTGCCAGGTATATATACTTAAACCACTGGATAAGAGCGACTTATTAAAGTTGATTGATCATGCACTTACCCATATCCGCAATCAATACGGTCTTCGGGTAAATGTAAAGGAATACGAAGCGCTACTTAGAATTTCAGGAGGCGATGCACGTAAGTTATTTAATGCCATTGAGTTGGTTTTGGCAGCCGAGCCTGGTTCGCCCAACGAAATCGAAATCAACAACGAAAAAGTGCTTGATGTCATCCAGCAGAACCTGGCATTGTACGATAAAGGTGGCGAGATGCACTACGATGTGATTTCTGCATTCATCAAGTCAATGCGCGGCTCCGATCCCAACGCGGCGGTGTATTGGTTGGCCCGGATGATTGAAGCCGGCGAAGACCCGTTATTTATTGCACGGCGTATGCTAATACTGGCTTCGGAAGACATAGGTAACGCCAATCCCAATGCGCTGCTGCTGGCCAACTCCTGTTACCAGGCCGTGCATAGCACCGGCTACCCCGAATGCAGAATTATCCTTTCGCAGACAGCCATCTATCTGGCTACATCGCCCAAAAGCAACGCCAGTTACGTGGCTGTCAATCAGGCTTTGGAAGCCGTGCGTAATAAAGGTGACCTGGCTGTACCTCTGCATTTGCGTAATGCCCCCACTAAGCTGATGAAAGAAATCGGCTACGGAAGAGATTATGAATATTCGCATGATTATGAGCAAAATTTCTCGCCTCAGGAGTATATGCCCTCCAACATGAGTGGCACTAAGTTCTACGACCCACAGAATAATGCGCGCGAAAACGAAATTAAAACACGGCTAAAAGCCCTATGGCAAAAAAAATATGGCTACTGAGATAAGTTTATGGTTAACTTAGCACCCATTAATTAATTCTTTTATAATGCGCCAGTTAAAAAGCCTTCCTGGCATAAGCCACATCAATTCAGGAAACTTTTTTCTCATCGCCGGGCCTTGTGTGGTTGAGAATCTTACCATGCCACTCGAAATAGCCATCACGTTGAAAAACATCTGCCACCGGCTTGAGATCCCTTTCATTTTTAAGGCATCCTATAAAAAAGCCAACCGCACCAGCGAATCATCTTTCAAGGGCATTGGCGATATTGAAGCCCTGGATGTAATCGGACGTGTGAGCACCTTACTCAATGTACCTACTCTGACCGATATTCACAGCGAGGCCGAAGCTGACTTGGCTGCCCGTTATGCAGATGTGCTTCAGATTCCAGCTTTTTTGTGTCGCCAAACCGAACTGTTGCAAGCTGCAGCACGCACGGGTAAAATGATAAACATCAAAAAAGGACAATCTGTGTCGGCCCAGTCCATGGCTTATGCTGCCGAAAAAGTTAAAAACCAAGGCAATCCCAACATCATGCTTACGGAGCGTGGCAGCATGTTTGGATATAGCGACCTGGTGCTTGATCTTCGTAATATATTCATTATGAAGAAGTTTGGCTACCCCGTAGTGCTTGATGTAACCCACACGCTGCAACAACCCAACCAGCCAGCTGGTGTAACAGGCGGCTTGCCTGAGATGATTGAAACCATCGCCTGTGCGGGCATAGCTGCCGGTGTTGACGGAATTTTCATTGAAACTCATCCAAATCCAGCCAAGGCCCTGTCGGACGGAGCAAACATGCTTGAGTTGTCGAAACTGGAAAACTTGCTGCTTAAGCTGTTGAAGATCAGGAAAGCTGTTCAGGAATAAGTGCTACTCGAGTTTCAGGCGCATGATGGATCCCGTTTGAGGATGCATCTCGATGACTGAAACACCGCGTGCCGGCAACGACGAAACAACACCCAACTGGCTAACCAGGAAATCTTTCTCTGCAAGGGTTTCGCTCCCTTTTCTAATCACAAACGCTGCTTTTTCCGGAATTCGGTAATATAGCCCGATGGCTGCTCGTTTGTCCGATTTGCGGTTGGGTGCATGAATTTTCACTCCAGCAGTTAGTTTTAGGCTGCTAAATTGTATTGTAACCTGCTCACCTTCAGTGCTATTCTTATCCAACACTCCTTTGTTGCGGTCAAATCTGAATAAGGTCAAGGGCTTATTTTCCGATCCTTCTTCAGGTATAAAAACAAAAGCTAAACGGGTAGTGGTGATACGGCTTTTACCTTTGAAGAGTGCCAGGTAGTCATTTTGCAATACTTTCATTTGCTCATTCATATACCGGATGCTTTCCATTGAATAGTTTACTTCCTGGAAGCCAGAGATCAGTTTTTGGCGGTCTTCTTCGAGTTTGAGAATGAAGTCGGCTGCTTGGCGGGCTTTTTGTTCAGGTGATTTTTCGATGTATGTTTTCGGAAAAGTGATTCTTTCGAAGGTAAGGGTATCAACAGTGACACGGCTTACAACAGTGTCAATTTTTTCAACAACGTCGGGTAGGGAAACATCAACAAAAGACCGCGATGGATCTATATTCGCAATTCTTGCCGAGGCCTTCTTTTTGCTGTCCGTTTCCCTCGCCTGCAATGAGCGTAAGGTGGCATCGTGATTCATCACAAGATCGAGTGTAACACCACCTTTTAACGGCATACGTACAAAATAGAATTGCGCGGGATCGGCTTCCTGAAATATACTTAGGTTTATTCCCGAGATGACATAACTGCGGTTGCTGTTCTTTATCACATCCGATATTCCGAGCATTCGGCCTGCATAATCGGCAAAGGGCCCTTGCAACTGTTCCGTTTCATCCACCCAAACCTCCACACTTACAAGGGTTTTGGGCAACGAATAGTAAAAGCCTTCGAACTGATCGGGTGCTGTGTCGCTGCCAACCGGAACCACATTTATTTGAGCATTTAATATCAATGAGTTAGCCATAATGAAAATCATTATGGCCCGGCTAAAAACAAGGTAAGTTATCTTCATTTTAGTGATGTTTTGGCAATTACTTTGAAACACGCTAGACCACCAACACCAAAAGCTGTTGATGAGGCTAAAATACAAATTATTTTGTTTTACGGATTAAAACCTTCGGTAACAGCTTTCATTGTTTTGTTTGGATAATTATCGAAAGTAGCTTGTACTTTAATTTCATTTCTAACTTTGCGGCAGAATCTACACTGATTCATCCGGAAAAAGTATTTACCATCAATCAAAACCATCATGAAGAAAACACTACTCACCATCGGGCTTCTCATAGCTGCCTGCAGCAGCCTTTTAGCTCAGTTTACTCTAAGTGGAATGTTACGCCCACGTGCTGAATATCGCAATGGTTATTCTCACATGCCTATTAACGGCACTTCAGCGGCATTCTTTGTTTCGAACCGTGTGAGATTAACAGCTGACTACAAGAGCGACAACATGCAATTTCGTATGACAGCCCAGGAAATCAGGGTATGGGGAAACCAAGTGCTCAAATCGGATAATGCCACCCTTGGGCTTTATGAGGCTTGGGGCAAAATCTCAGTTGCCGGGGGATTATCACTAAAAATCGGCCGCCAGGAATTGTCTTATGATAACCAGCGCCTGCTTTCACACAACAACTTCAGGCAGAGTGGTCAATCACACGACGCACTCATCTTTTTGTATCAGAAGAACGGATGGGACCTTCATCTGGCAGGTGCGTACAATCAGCAAAAAGAAAACACTTTTAACACCTGGTATAATGTGAATGACCCAAAGGTTAGAGGCAATTACAAAACGTTGAATTTTATTTATGCCCGCAAAAAATTTGGCGCCTTGGATTTTAATCTCCTTGCCATTGCCGACGGCTTGCCTCAAAACGATACTACCAATAAAACTTTCAAGCGCTATACGTTTGGACCAAGTCTTTCATACGCCATCGGCTTGCTGACTTTGAAAGGCCGGACATACTATCAAACCGGAAAAATCAAGACCGGCAAGGATGTTACAGCCTGGTATATCAACCTCGAGGCTTTTATCAAAGCAAGTTCTAAAATAACTATCAACCCAGGGTTGGATGTTTTATCAGGTAACGATTTATCGAAAACTGACGGCATGTCGCGAGCATTCAGTACGCTCTATGGTGCCGGACATGCTCCTAATGGCCACATAGATTATTTCACAAACGTGGAGGAGCAGACCAAAGGTGCCGGACTTAACGACCTATATCTGAAAGCGGGTGTGAAATTATCGGACAAAACTGATTTCTATGCTGATTATCATTATTTTCTACTACAAAACGATTACAAAGTCGCTGGTAAGGAAATTAACAAATATCTTGGTTCGGAGTTGGATCTTGGCTTCAGTATTAAATTTGCCAAAGATATCAACCTGCAGTTGGGTTATTCATTTATGTTGGCCAACGAATCAATGAAGTATTTCAAAGAAGGGAACCCCGACAAATATGCTGACTGGGGCTGGGTAATGCTTACCATAAACCCAACATTCCTCGTTAGCGGGAAGTAATTATACTACAATCTGGAACACCTATGGTTAAAGTGGCAGTAGCAGTTGCAGCGGAAGTCCTGCTCCTGCTTCTTCCATGTATTAGAGGCAAGGCAAACCTCTATGTGGCAGTAGCAGTTGCAGTGGCAGTCCTGCTCCAGCACCTGCGGAACTACTGCAACTGTCGCTGAGGAGAGACTACTGCAACTGCCGCTGCAACTGCTACTGCATTTATAGTCGTTCATAGTATTCCTGGAATTGTACACTAAATACTGGCTCTATCGAATAAAGAGCAGTTCCCTATATTTGGGCAACGGCCATAGTTCATCATCTACCAATAGCTCAAGTTTATCAACATGCTGCCTGATTATACCGAAGAATGGCAACACATTTTGAGCATAGGTAGTAGCTTTTTCCTGGCTGTTATTAATTCGATTGGCTTTCTTACGCTCTTCGAGCATCAGTGCCACGTTGGTTTTAATTCCATTGATATGGCTTGATATTTCAATGATGGTTTGTATCTGAATATGAGATAGTTTGCCGAAATTTTCCGAATCAAGCACTTCTTTGAGCCCCTTCACATTTTCGATGAGGGTGTTTTGGTAGCGGATGGCGGTAGGAATAATATGGTTCGAGGCCAAGTCGCCCAACACCCGTGATTCGATCTGAACTTTCTTGGTGTAATGCTCAAGCTTTATCTCGTAACGGGCTATTAATTCGCGTTCGCTTAGAATTTTATTCCTTGCATATAATTCTATAATATCTGGTTTTATAAAAGCCTCGAGTGCTGCAGGTGTGTTCTGCATATTCTTCAATCCCCGCTTCACGGCTTCTTGCTTCCACTCATCGCTGTAGTTGTTGCCTTCGAATCGGATTCGTTTGCTCTCGGCAATATACTGTTTAATAACACTCATCAAAGCGTTATCTTTGCTCAAACCATTGGTTGTCAATATATCTACATCTTTTTTAAACTGGCATAGCTGATCGGTCACCAGCAAATTGAGCGGGATCATGGCCCTTGCACAGTTCGAGGAAGCACCAACAGCACGAAATTCGAATTTGTTGCCTGTAAAGGCAAAGGGAGAAGTACGGTTTCGGTCAGTATTATCGAGCAAAATCTCCGGTATTTTTGGCAGATTGAGGTTTATGTTGAACTCTTTACCATTATTTATCTTCCCGTTTTTCTTCAAATTTTCAATATCGTCGAGCATTTGTGTCAGCTGCGAACCAATAAAAACCGAAATGATGGCCGGCGGGGCTTCATGACCTCCCAACCTCAGGTCGTTGCCGGCTGAAGCAATATAGGCATTTAGCAACTCCGGATGGTTATCTACCGCCTTGATCACATTTACAAGAAATACGATGAATCGGAAGTTCGATTTGGCTGTTTTTCCTGGAGATAACAAATTCTCACCTTTATCGGTCATGAGCGACCAGTTGTTGTGTTTCCCGGAGCCATTGATACCTGCATAGGGTTTTTCGTGAAAAAGGACATTAAAATCATGCCACCTTGCAACTCTTTCCATCAGGTGCATGAGCAGTTGGTTGTGGTCAACAGCCTGATTTACTTCCTCATAAACAGGAGCGCACTCAAACTGACCCGGAGCCACTTCGTTATGGCGGGTTTTCACAGGAATCCCCAATTTGTATGCTTCCTGCTCAAAATTGCGCATGAAATCCAGAACCCTTTCGGGGATAGTGCCAAAATAATGATCACTGAGCTGCTGATCTTTGGCAGAAGAGTGCCCAAAAAGTGTGCGGCCGGTCAGTGCCAGGTCAGGCCGGGCGCGAAACAAAGCGCTGTCAACAAGAAAATACTCCTGCTCCCAGCCAAGGGTTACAATCACCTTCTTCGTGTTTTTGTCGAAGTACCGGCAAACCTCTGTTGCTGCCCGGTCGAGCGCATGCATGGTGCGTATAAGGGGAGTTTTGTAATCGAGGGCTTCGCCTGTATAGGAAACAAATACGGTGGGGATGCATAAGGTATTATCCAAAATGAATACAGCCGACGTGGGGTCCCATGCAGTGTAACCACGGGCTTCGAAAGTGTTTCTAATTCCACCACTCGGGAAACTCGAGGCATCAGGTTCCTGCTGCACCAAGTCGGAACCTTTAAAAGTTTCAAGTGCCAAACCTCCCTCTACGGGGTCGGTAAATGTGTCGTGCTTTTCAGCGGTAGAGCCAGTTAGGGGATGAAACCAATGTGTGAAATGCGTTGCACCCTTACTCATCGCCCAGGCTTTCAAGGAAGCAGCCACCTGATCGGCTACGTAACGATCAATCTTAATTCCTGTTTCTATTGAGTTGAGTACTTTACGATAAACCTCCTGTGGCAGAAACTGCTGCATCACATAGTGATTGAAGGTTTGACTGCCGAAATAATCGGATATCTTGCCATTTGGCGACAGTACCTCTTTCTTGCGCCTTGTAAGTGCTATCTCTAATGCCTTTAAACGTATATTGCTCATAATTAATTTTTTATACTCCTTGCTATAGAAGTTTTCATGGTTGCGAAGGTCGGAAAAATAAACTATAAAAGTGTTTGAATCTGCTTTTTCCTAAGTAGCAATAAACCGGTAAAAGTCAGCAATCCATTCAATATCAACAGTTCGAAGCCAAAACGGTAGCCCCAGAGCAGTTGAGCCGAGTTTGTACTAAGCACATAACACACTGCAGGGGAAAGAACAGCAACAAGGGGTACAAACCTATCTTTCACCAAATGTTTTGTAAACAGCCCGAAAGCATATAATCCTAACAGTGGGCCATATGTGTAACCAGCAATGGTGAAGAGTTTTTGAATGACCGACTGATCGCTGATGGCTCTAAACACAAGGATAAGAAGGATGAGCATCATGGCGATAGAAAAGTGGACAATATAGCGGATGTTCATCTTGCGTTTGTCGCTCAGTTTTTCGTTCTTTTTCAGTCCCAGGAAATCAATCGAAAATGAGGTGGTGAGCGAAGTGATTGCGCCATCGGCACTGCTGTAGGCGGCAGCCACCAAGCCGATCAGAAACACAACTCCGGCAGTGGGGCCCAAATGACGGAGGGCAATAAGAGGGAACAAATCGTCAGTGCGTGCGGGAATATTGATTCCGTGCGAAGCAGCAAAAATATAAAGCACTACGCCAAGGAAGAGAAACAACAGGTTTACTGGCACCAGTGACCAACTCATCAGGTAAACGTTTTTTTGGGCGTCGCGTAAATTTCTGCAACTCAGGTTTTTTTGCATCATGTCCTGATCAAGGCCAGTCATTACAATCGCAATAAATGCACCACTGAGAAACTGCTTCAGGAAGAAGCGTTTGTCAGCCCATTCAAAGATAAACATCTGGCTGTATTTGCTGTTGGCCACAGAATGATACAGCTCAGTAAAACTCACCTCCATATTTTTAGCGATCAGTACAATGCTGATAATGATGGCCGCCAACATGAAGGTAGTTTGCAGGGTATCGGTCCATACAATGGTTTTAATACCACCTTTAAACGAATAAAGGATAATAAGACCCATAAACAAGAGCACTGTAACCGGAAAAGGAATACCCCACGTGTCGAAAACGAACATTTGCAACACATTCACTACCAGGTAAACCCTGAATGATGCCCCGATGCTGCGCGAGAGGATAAAGAAAAACGCCCCTGTTTTGTACGACCAAAAGCCAAAACGTTTCTCAAGATAGCTGTAAATCGAGGTCAGGTTGAGATTATAATACAATGGCAGCAACACCTTGGCAATCACCGTATAACCGATGAGGTAGCCCAACACTATCATCATGTAGGAGAAGTAGGAGTTGCCCACGTCGCCCGGAATTGAAATAAAAGTTACACCCGATAATGATGCACCAATCATCCCGTAGGCTACCACGTACCATGGGGAGGATTTGTTACCAATAAAATAGGTTTCGTTGTTGCTGTTCCGTGCTGTGATCCAAGCTATTACAAAAAGCATCAGCGTGTAAGCAGCGAAGATAAGAAGGATGGTTTGCGGATGCATTGTGCGGATTGCGAAGTTAAGGATCAGTAGCTCAGTGTCGTAGTTTAGAAAATTCGCATTTGAATGTTAAACAAAAGCACGTATCTCATCGGCAAAGGCAGCTAAATCTGTAAAGTAAAAATCAACCATATCTGCCAAATGGCGGGCGATGACAGGGTTTTCTCCTACCAAAACCGTTTTCATTCCAAGTCTTTTACCGAAGAGCATATCACCTTGGGAGTCGCCTACCATAATGCTTTGTTTGAACCGGATCCCGGGAAACTTCTTGCGGGCAGCCAGGCCCATGCCCACATTGGGTTTGCGCATGATATGGCCCTGGTTTTCGAGGTGGGGAGAATAAAAGATGGCATCTATCCTTCCTCCGGCCAATGTGATTTCGTGCAGCATTTTTTTGTGAACCAGTGCAAGGTCGGCGTCTGTCATCAAGCTTTTGCCTATTCCTTGTTGGTTGCTTACCACGATGATTTTGCCGAAGATGCTGCCCAGCTTTGAAATGGCGTGAGCTACGCCGGGCAAGAGGTCCAACTCATTAGGTGTTTTCACATAATCGCCTGGCAGGCGACGGTTGATTACCCCGTCGCGGTCGAGAAACAAGGCCCAGGAGCCATCAATATGCAAGTCGCGTAAACTCATCTTGCGCTCTTTCAAAATCTTCGGGCACTCCAATATCAAGGAAATATGCATGATACGGAAAACCAGAAATCAGTTTTTGTTTGTAATATACTGTAAAACAATCTTTTTCGATCGAAAATGGTACAGTGAAGTTCTGATAGGTAAAAAAGTTACGGTTGATGAGATAGATGCCGCCATTGATCCAACCCGGCTCTGGTTTGTCTGATTTTTCTCCAAAAGCCGTTACCAAGCCTCTTTCGTCGGTTCGAATCTGCCCATAGCGCGAAACATCTTCCACCTGGCGCATGGCAATGCTGATGGGTGCTATAGAGTGCAGATGTCGGTAAAGAAAATCCCGGGTGTCAATTGTGAACAGGGTGTCGCCATTGAAAATCAACACCTCGTCCTGATGACATTGTTGCATGGCAAGCATGATACCACCACCGGTTCCAAGCGGCTCATTCTCAATAGCATAAGTTAATTCAATATCCCTGTATTTGTTGCCAAAATGATAGATAACCTGTTGGTATTGATAACCGACTGATAAAACGATGTGCGAGATGTTTTGTCCCAGCATGTAATCGAGCAGGTATTCGAGGAATGGCCGTCCGCCGATAGGTGCCATGACTTTAGGAATGTCTTTTAATACAGGCTGAAGGCGTGTGCCCAGTCCGCCGGCAAGTATAATGGCTTCGTGCATATCAGCGGCCGGGTTTGTATTGGGGAAATAAATTTTCTTCGACCCCTTGGCAAATGATATGACCTAACAAGATGTGAATTTCCTGGATGCGGGGTGTGTCGTTGCTTGGGGCCTGCAATAATAAATCGCACAACCCTTTCATCTTACCGCCTTGCTTGCCGGTAAAGCCGATTACAAACAAGCCTGCTATTCTTGCCTCTTCGATAGCCCTTAAGATATTTGGCGAGTTACCCGATGTGGACAAGGCAATCAGTACGTCGCCCTTACGGCCACGGCCTTTCACAAGGCGGGCAAACACCTCATCAAACGAATAATCATTGGCTACAGCGGTCAGATAACTGGTGTTCACATGCAACGCTTCGGCATCGAGAGGGGGGCGGTCGAAATAAAAACGGCCCGAAAACTCAGCGGCAAGGTGTTGGGCATCGGCGGCGCTGCCCCCGTTGCCACAAAACATCACTTTACCTTGCTGCCTGAAGCACAGAGTGAGGGTGGCGATGCTTTGCTCAAGCATCGGTACCAAGTGTTCGTCCGAAAGCAATTGTTGCTTTAGGCTGAGGGCATTTTCAATAATTGCGCGGATATTCATCGGCTATAGCTTGGGTTGAGGGCAAAGGTAAGCCTTTGTTGATTAAAAATGCTCGTAACGAACAACCTCAGGGGTGGGTTTTCGCTGTGAGGTATGTCTTTCGGTATTTACGTCATCTAAAGGATATCCCACTGATAGGATCACTACCGGTTCGATATGATCAGGCAGGCTAAGCACTTGGCTACACTTCGCAGTGTCGAAATTACAAATCCAGCAGGTACCCAGATCCACATCGGCAGCAGCCAGTGTTATGTGGTCGGCAGCGATCGCAACATCTACATCAGCATGGTCTTTTCCATCGCTGCGTTTCCACGATACACGGTGGTCGGCACACAGAATAAGATAGACCGGCGCATCCTTGAACCAAGGGCGACGATACACCTCCCACATTTGCTCGCGGATGGGCTGGCTCTGCACTACAACGAAATGCCAGGGCTGATAGTTGGCTGCCGAAGGAGCAATGCGTCCGGCTTCCAGGATGTAGTCAATCTTTTCTTTTTCAACAGGTTGTGTTGAATACTTTCGGGTTGAGTAACGCTTTTTAGCAAGTTCAAGGAAGGCCATATTTCGTATTTTTACATGATCCAAGAGGTCAAACCAATGGTAGTGAAATCATAGCGTTTCACTTGTCCGCCAAATTTCTGCAATGCCTCGATTACACGCGAACGGGTATTGCCGGGACAATAGAAAATCATGAAACCCCCACCGCCTGCTCCGGATATTTTACCTCCGGTAGCGCC